>NZ_JALAZE010000001.1:300000-600000 GCF_022809095.1 Bacillus kexueae | reverse complement strand
TTTAACAAAAATGAAATCGTTTTTGCGAAGCTTTTTGGGTCTTGGTATTTTTCGATGACTATACCGTTAAAACCATTAAATACAACTTCATTATTTCCACCTCTGTTTGTTGTTATGATGGGGAGGGAGGAAGCCATTGCTTCGTAATGTATACGAGCCAATGGTTCATGCCATTGTGAACTACATACTAATAAATCTGATGCTAACATAAATTCTGGTATTTGGTTTGAAGGAATGAATTGGGTGAAGATTACCGAATTACCTAATGGTTTTGCCTCTTCGTACAATTTACGAACATAATCATTTACACCATTGTCACTAAACCATTTGCCTCCTACGATAAGTAGCACGACATCTTGATCCATATTGTTTAGGTGATTCATTGCTTGAATGAGAATGTGAGGACCTTTTGTTTTACTCAAACGGCCTACGAATAATACAACTTTCTTATCTCCGATATTAAAAGTTGATCGTATGTCATCACGTATTTTATTACTGATAGGTGAATTTTTCTCAGGGTACTGACTCATATCAACTCCTGAATAAGTAACAAAAGTCTTATTTTTTGCTTCGGGATATCGAATGGTTATTGACCGTTTAATATATTCGCTAACTGTTGCAATACAATCAGCTAGCTGAATACTTTGTGAGGCTTCTTGTGGATTAATTTTCAAAGGTGAAAACATGTCATTATGCAAGCTCAAAACAATTGCACTGTTCGGGGAAACATTTCGAATTTCCTGTACAATTTTTGGTCGGTTAAAGATGTGAATAACATTGAAGCTTTCATTTTTCAGATAATCAATGATATAAGAGTAATAATCATGTTGAGGGAACCTTATATATTGAATTCCATTTTGTTCTTCTTTATGAGGGAGATTTTCATCACAAATGGAAAAAATCACAATCGAAAATTTCTCGCTTAAAAAAGGAGTTATGCCATCGATCATAATTTGTATTGCTCCTCCCTTAATAGCAGGTAAAGGGAGTTTCTCTGTACATATTAAAGCAAGTCGCACGACTATCACTCCTTTAAAATGGATTGAATATAGGAAATTTCCTTTGTGAGTCCTTCCAAAAGAGTAACCTTTGGATGATAGTTCAGTATTGTTTGTGCTAAAGATATGTCTGCATAGGTATGCTTAGGCTCACCATGAATAGCAGGAAGGTATGATATCGTTGCTTTTTCCCCGGTTAGCTGTTCTAAAAGCTGGATGACTTCATTAACACTTGCTCTTTCTAACCCTCCAAGATTGAACGTTTTTCCAATCGCTTCTTTCTTTTTCATGGCAGCCATAATACCATTCACGCAGTCCGAAATATAAGTAAAATCTCTCGACTGTGTTCCATCGCCGAAAACCGTTATTGGCTTATTGGTTAATATTTGTTTAATAAAGGTGTGAAATGCCATATCTGGCCTTTGGCGAGGTCCATAAACGGTGAAAAATCGTAATATGACTATCGGAATTTGAAAATTTTTCCTGTATAATCGACACAAATGCTCACCTGCCAATTTGGTTACACCGTAAGGAGATAATGGTTCTGGTAATTCATTTTCACTCACTTTACCACTTTTTTGCCCGTAAATAGATGAAGTTGATGCGTAAATAAATCGTGTATCAGGGGAGGATTTCAATGCTTCTAAAAAGCGCTGTGTAACCTGTATATTATTTGTTACATACGGTTCGAAGTCACTTCCCCAACTTGAGCGGACACCTGGAATACCTGCTAAATGGACAACGATGTCGACGGATTTCAATAAAGCATGTAGATCTGTAATATATAAGTCTTTTTGCATGAACGTGAACCGTGGGTGATTCATCAGTTTCGATAATGAACCTTGCTTTAAGGGGTACGGAGTTGGTCCAATAAAATGATCTACTCCAATTACATGATTTTCTTTATTTTCTAGTAATTTTTCACATAAGTGTGATCCGATAAACCCTGCTGCTCCTGTCACTAAAATATTCATGATCGTCCAACCCCGAAGTATTTAAAACCAGCTTTTTTTATTGTTTCTGAATCTAAAGAATTACGCCCATCAAAAATATTGTAGTTGTTCATCCGACGCTTTACTTCAACCCAATCTAAATCTTTATGTTCAGACCAATCTGTGGCTATCACAAGTGCTTGTGATCCGTTAATGGCTTCATATGGTGATTGAAATTGAGGGATTTGTTCCAAGTCTTTTGGCAATTTTGCTTCTGGATCATACACACGAATATCGTAACCAGTTTGGTGGAGTTGACGAATTACTTCAACTGCAGGTGAACAGCGAATGTCGTCTGTATTTGGTTTAAATGCAACTCCTAGAATAGCGATAGGGTGATCCATTGTTCTAATATTTTCCTTAACTTTTTCTATAAAATAGTGGACTTGGGAGTTATTCACTGATTGAACAGCATTTAAAATTGAGGTTGAGATTCCTTTTTCCTTAGCACTAAAGACTAATGCTTGTAAATCCTTTGGAAAACAAGAACCTCCATACCCAATACCCGCTTGAAGAAAATGTGGACCTATACGCTGATCTTCTCCCATTCCTTTAGCAACTTCTGTCACATCAACATCAAACGCATCACAAATGCGTGAAAGTTCATTTATATAAGATATTTTGGTAGCTAAGAATGCATTGGACGCATACTTAATCATTTCAGCTCCAGTTGGACTACTTATTACCCAAGGGGCTTGAATGGAGTGATAGATTCTTTTCATTATATTTAGCGTTTGTTTATCATCAGGATCTATCCCTATCACGATTCGATCGGGGTATCGGCTATCATATATAGCTGAACCTTCACGTAAGAATTCTGGATTTGACACAATCGAAAATAATTTAGGATCTATCCCTTTTTGGATTAAATGTTCATAACATTTAATGTTTGTTCCAGGGGGAACCGTGCTTTTAATTACAATAACCTTTTGTACCGTAAGATAAGAGGAAATATCATCAAGTGCTGAAAATAAATAAGATAAATTAGTGCTTCCATCGTGACATGAGGGAGTACCGACAGTGATGAAAATGACTTCAGATAGTTCCACAGCTTTTTTTATATCTGTCGTAAAAGAAAGTCGTTGTTTATTTCTTTTTACGCATTCTTCAAGGCCGGGCTCATAAATTGTGATCTCACCATTAGCCAATTTACTTATTTTCTTTTCATTAATATCTACGCATATGACATGGTGGCTTAATTCAGCCAGGATTGCAGCAGTTGTTAATCCAACATACCCTGTTCCGATAATACAAATATTCATGAAAGCGCTCCTTTCCAGCTATCGCAATCGTTCTTTTAATAACGTATAAGTTTTTCATTCATTTTGTGATGGGATAAATGCCTAAAAATTTAGCGCAGTGGAAATGAGAACTCATACGGGACAACTTTCGGGAAGGGAAGGATAGAATATGATGAGTTAGAGACTTTCTTGAGTATTGGATTGTAGATTGTATGATGAGAAGATTGAGAGAAAGGAAAGGCGAAGTCTATGGTTAAAAAAGCAATTATTCCTGCTGCTGGATATGGTACGAGAGGTTTGCCAATAACAAAGGTCATCCCAAAAGAGATGTTTCCGATAGGAGTTAAACCGGCAATTCAATATATTGTTGAAGAAGCAATGGAAGCTGGAATAGAGCAAATCTTAGTCATTGTGTCCCGATCTAAAAGCATGATCGTGGATTATTTTGACGAATCGTTAGAGCTTGAAACATTTTTAGAAAAAAGCAATAAACAGCATTTGAAGGGAAAACTTGATATTCCTAAAATTCAACTGTATTATACAAGGCAACCTTATGCAAAAGGTCTTGGAGATGCAATTAGATTAGGGGAAACATTTGTCGGAAATGAACCTTTTGCCGTCTTACTTCCTGATGACATAATCGTTTCAAAAAAAGAGGGTGCCATTACAGAACTCATTAAACAATATGAGAAAAAAAGAGCTAGTATTGTAGGCCTGAAGAAAATGGAATGGAACCAATTGCATCAATATGGGGTTATCGGAGGAAAGAAAGAAACTGACGGGCTATACAAGATTGATAATATCGTAGAAAAACCAAAGGCCGACCCTCCATCTAACATGGCCGTCGTTGGACGCTATGTGTTCACTCCTGCAATTTTTCCACTTCTTAAGTCGTTGCAGGTGGGAAAAGGCGGTGAGTTTCAATTGACAGATGCCATTCAAGATTTACTTAAAATAGAACAGTGTTTCGGAAAATGTATCACGGGTGAACGTTTTGATATTGGAAAAGTAGAGGATTATTTGGATATAGTCCTGAAGATGAAAAAGGAGTGACACAATGTGAAGACGATAGCCCATTATTTATTAGAGGATATAAAAGTAAATCAAGGATTTATCTATAACCAGATGAATTATCAAGGAAACTATCGTTCTATCGTATTTGGTCCATTTGATAAGCCTAATAATACTGACTTTCCATTTGAACATTTTTTTAATCTAAATGATATCGACAGTCTTACTGACTTTTTTCAACTTGAAAACATTATTGCAATTCACGCTCATCATGGGAAACATGCTGTTGAAATTGCTCCAATAGCTATTCAATGCAATGTTCCACTAATTGTTAGTATTAGAGGGGCAGATGGATCGACGCAGTCTGATAAGTTGATGAACCGTAATATGGCTAGGTATCGGTCATTAATTAAACATAAAACCTTATTCTTGCCAGTATGTGACTTTTTAAGGAATGAACTGTTAAAATTAGGCATACCTGAAGAAAAAGTTCGTGTATTATATGGAGGGATTGATGTCAATTTATTTAAATATAAAGAACGTGCATTACCTTCCGAAGGGGATATAAATCTCGTATCGGTTGGGAGGTTGGTAGAAAAGAAAGGGCACGAAAGCCTTATTAAAGCAATGAGACACATTCATGAAAAAGAGCCGAGGGTTAAACTAGCAATTATTGGAGAAGGGAAAGAGAGGGGGAAACTAGAAACACTTATCCGTGATCTCCAGTTAGAAGGAGTTGTTTCGCTCGAAGGGAAAAAAACGTCTTTACAAATTGCGGAGTACCTTAATTCCTCTCATTTGTTTTGCTTGCCGAGCATTACGGCTTCAAACGGAGATGTTGAAGGGATTCCAAATGCCTTAAAAGAAGCTATGGCAAGTGGAATTCCAGTTATCTCGACGAATCATGGCGGTATACCAGAGTTAATTACACATTTAGAGTCAGGTTATCTCGTTCGAGAGAATGATGTGCTAGAGATTGTTGAAGGTGTTAGTTATTTTTTAAATCATCAATATAGGTGGAAGGAAATTTCTAAAAATGCACGTCATGTTATTGAAGAGAAATTTAACTTGAAAAAACAATTAGAGGTTCAACATGATTTATATCGTTTGCTCGAGGAACTCCCTTTAACATAGTAGGGAGCTTTTTTGTGAGGAAGTATTTGAAATGAAAACAATACATCATGTTTTCATTTCAAATAACTGGGATGTTCCTATTGTATATATCTTATTTGCTTGGTTTATGTATACAGGAAAGTGGTACGGATCGGTTTAGGGAGTAGGGGCTGTTAAGTAAAAAAGGGTGTTGAGAATGGTGGTACTTAATTGATGGTGAGTTCACCTGTGCTTGGATTCTATAATTATTACGGTTTTCGAGCGAAAGGTTGGATCGTCTATCTGTTATCAGAATGATGGTTCATGTAAGTATTGGTTAAACATGGATAAAAAAGACAGCTCTCTTGCTGCCTTTTTAAACATATTTGTGATAAGAAAGAAAAGAGCTCATATATTCTTCTAAATCATGCTGTTGATTCATTAAAAAAGAAAGTAGGGCTTCTTTTTCAACTTTAGTGACTTCCCACTCTTTTGGTATATCATCAAGAATTTCTTTTATGATGTTTTCCTCTAGTAGTTTAATCTCGTGTGCACTCTCGTATAGCTCATTTTCATTCGGAATATGGCTCAGTGCCCATTTGTAGATCGGCATATTATATCGGTGTTCGGGAGTCAATTTTAACGTTTCTTTATCCCATAAATAATCCCCAGGAAAGCATTTTCCATGGTCAATCATTTGTATAGATATTTCATTTTCCGTAATACAGCTTATTAGCAAATTTGTTCGACTTCTATCCATATTCACTATCCAAAAATCGAATGCAATCATACGAGCCAGTTGCTGCTGATTTTTTATTGAAAAAGATCTTATTTTGTCTTCTATTTGTTTAAATGGCTGTGCTTTTTCGTTGTAAGGAATAGCCAAATGCACGTTCCCTTGCATTCGACTTCCTTTTATTTGTGGGACTTTTGAGCATAATTCAGGGGATAAGGAAATAACGTGAACAGGTGCAACGGGAAGGTTGAGCAAAGCTGCTAACTTCCCGGCAATAAATTCATTCACAACTTCACGTTTCCTGTAATGTTTGACTCGATGAAATTTAACCACATATTTTAATCCGATATCACTTAAGAAAAGGCGAGTGTAATCCTCACCAAGGATTTGAAGATATTGGACAATTTTTGGAGATTGATTTGTATTTTGCATAATGATTCCCCTTGTGATTGACAAAACATATATTATTCTACTTCATCTTGATCCAAGTCTATTGAGCCGTCAGGTGTTTGGATTGAAAGGATCTCTTTTTTATTAACCGTTATTTCTTTACCACCATTTGGATAGAATCGATCGATTTCTATATTTACCGTATCAGTATCTTCCTCAAAGCCCTGAAAACTTGCCTCATAATAGCTACCGTCTTCAGTGTGTATGGTTACTTCAGTATCTTTTTGTACCGTTTTTAATTGATTACTAATTTCATTATCTTGATAGTGAAGAATAACTCTAAATATAGCCATATTCTCCCCTCCTAACTACTCACAGTATATGGATATTACATCAGGATGTTTGGGTTTTTGACTATATTTATATAAATAAAAATAATAACCAAATCTTAACATAAGATGTATTAATCGGTGAAAGTTGGGAGGAGAATAATGAGTGTTTTTGAATTCATTTTATTAGTGTTAGCAACTTTTCGATTAACCAGATTACTTGTATTTGATAAGATTACAAATTTTATTCGAAAGCCATTCCACAACATTGTGGAAGAAACACTGCCAGATGGGACTATCCAAGAATTCATAGTCATCAAAGGACAAGGCATAAGAAAGTGGATGGGGGAATTATTAAGTTGCTATTGGTGTACAGGAGTTTGGTGTGCAATTTTCATTTATGGACTTTATCGATACTTCTTTTTCATTTCTGAACCATTAATCATTATACTAGCGATATCGTCATTATCCGCCATAATCGAAACGATTGTTAGCAGGGTAAATGAATAATAAATATCTAATGATTTCTTTTCATTGCCTTCAATCATCGTACAAAAATAATTATATTTCCGGATCAATAAAAGAAAAGGGTGTCCCACGTTAATTAGGGACATCCTTATTATGTTTAAATAAAAGTGCAGCAGTCGACTTTAAAAGAAGTTGACTTTCTTTACTATACGAATAATCGTCATTGAATGAACTATTGAAGCAATGTAATGTAATTTCGAGAATATCAAAATATTGTTCAAACTATTTCGATTGACTGATATAAAGGGAAAAATGAATTGGGACATATTTACACTCCTTTTGTCCAATCAAGTGTTTAAGCATTGAATAATCTATTAATGTCATCGTTATTCGAAAGGAGAAGATTTATTTGTCAACAATTATGCATTTGAATTTACGTGTTGACCCTACACAATATATTCAGCAAATTCGTCAAGTTCCTGGCTATGATTATATTCACTTAGTTAGAGCGCCAAAGCATATGACCGATCTTTCTTTACTGAATGAGAAGGTTCATTACTTAAATAATATTTGGTCAAAGAAAGATTTTGTGAAAGAGCATGATATTCAGCTGATGCATGCTCATCATGCTCAATTAGGGTTATTATTATTACCTTTTAAAGAAGAAACCGGAATTCCCCTCGTAACGAGTATTAGGGGGAGGGATGCTACGTTAGCAAATCAACCGGTTAATTATTTGGAAAGCATGAAAGAATTATTTGATAAAGGGGACTGTTTCTTCCCTGTATGTCATTATTTGGCTGAGAGAATAAGTGATTGGGGATGTCCAGTGGGAAAAATAAAGGTGCTTTATGGCGGGGTCGACTTAGAAAAGTTTCGTTATCGTCAACCTTCTTATTCTGGGTCAATCAACATATTATCCGTTGGAAGGTTAGTTGAGAAAAAAGGACACCATATTTTAATGGAGGCATTTAGTCGAATAAAAGATAAATTCCCAAATGCGTCTTTAACAATAGTAGGAAGTGGTGTACTTAAAGAGCAGCTTCTTACGTTAGCTAAAACATTAGAATTAGGGGATTCTTTTAAACTCATTAATTCTATTCATAAGGATAGAGTTTATGAATATATGCAAAAGGCGGATATCTTTTGCGCAGCAAGCATGGTGTCGTCAAATGGTGATGTTGAAGGGATACCTAATACGTTAAAGGAAGCAATGGCGAGCGGTCTTCCTGTTATTTCAACCTATCATGCAGGCATCCCAGAATTAATAGACCACAATAAAGATGGACTACTTGTAGAAGAGAAGAATGTGGATGAATTAGCACAAGCACTCGAATATATGATGAGGAACGATTCAACTTGGAAAAATTTATCCTTAGCGGGAAGAAAAAAAGTAGAAGAAAAGTTCGATCTTAAGCAGCAATTGAAACAACAAGCTACCTTTTACAATGAATTGTTAGGAGGATAAAAATTGGATAAGTTTCAATCAATTAATGTTTCAAAAGGTAAAAAGACATTAGAAATTAAAAATAGTAGTGGCTACCCTCTAATCGGCTCTGGGGCACAAGGAGCCGTTTTTAAACTCTCAGAAGAACGTTGTGTAAAGGTATATGCACGTGAGGAACAAGCAAAGATGGAACAAAAGGCTTTAAAGGCTGGTAGTCACTTACCGTTTTTTCCTAAAGTGTTTGAAGTTGGAAAGAACTATATAGTTATGGAATATTTTGATGCTCCAACATTAAAGGAATATTTAAATGGATGCACATACATGCCAGAATCTATTACCATTAAACTATTGGACCTTCTAAAAGAGTTCAAAAAGTCAAAATTTACGATGATTGATGCTCCTTTAAGACATATTTTTGTATTAAAGAATCAGGACTTAAAAGTAATCGACCACGTGAACGCATTTAAACGTAATCATCCAGTTCCTTTAAAACTTTTGAGAGATTTAGACCTACTCTTTTTAAAAGATTCTTTTCTTTCACAAGTGAAAAAGATAGAACCAAAAATATACGAGGAATGGATGAAATATTATCAAATAGATAAAGTAGATTTTGAAAAAATAGAGGTATACTCTGAGAAAGGAAATTCAGTAAAAGTAGATAGTACGTTAGCTCACCAATTAATTGGCAAAGGACATCAAGGAGCTGTTTTCCGTATTAAGGAGAATCAATGTGTGAAGGTTTATGGTAAAAAGGATCATGCAAAACAAGAGCAAAAAGTGTTAATGTCATGTCAGCATTTATCTTTTATACCGAAAGTTTATGAAGTAGGTTCGAATTATATTGTTATGGAATATCTTTTAGGACCTGACTTGAACACTTATTTAAAGAAGCAAACGGAACTCTCTGAAGAAATATCCATGCACCTATACGATATGCTTAAGTCAATGAAGCAATCAGGATTTAAACAAATTGATGCACCGCTTCGACACATCATTGTAACTCCTCAAGGGTTTAAACTTTTAGATCACGTTTATTCATTGTCACGGAAACAAGAAAAACCAATTGAACTATTTGAAAACTTGGAGAAATTAAACTTCCTTGAAAGTTTTTTAGAATATGTTAAGAACAGAGACTCATCATTATATAAAGAATGGATGAAATAAAATTTAAAAAGGAAGATTTCTCCTTATGTAATTAACAATAAGAGACATCTTGCCCTATTATGTGGGTTAGGGCTGTGATGCCTCTTTTATACATAAAAGGTCAATGAGTAATCACTTGCCTTCTAATATCAACTCTCTAATTGCTACATGACACATCTCCTTATAATCAGCATGATCTTTATCATTTCCACTCATTAACCACTGGATTAATAATCCATCAATTAGTGCTCGAATCATTTTCGCTGACGATTCGGGATTAAGAGATTCATCAAACACTCCTTCTTCTTGTCCTTGTACAATGATGGAACGAGCAATGGTGAAACAGTTTTCATAAAAGGTTTGGTTGATTTCACGGTACGTGTCATTTTGACTCGCTTTCGCAATAAAGTCTAAGTACACGCGGTAAAAGGTTTTGTTTTTCTCAGGAGAGATGAATACAGAGTCAATATACGCCCGTAACTTTCCCTCAGCTGTCGACTGTTTTGCGATTGCTTCATGATGCCCCCTTGCAATCTGTTCCGTTATGGAAGCTAACAGTTTAGATAAGACATCCTCTTTATTTTCAAAGTAATAGTGAACGACCCCTTTACTGACCTTCGCAAAGTCTGCGATATCTTGAAGTGTAACGGATTCATATCCTTTTTCCGCTACGGCATGATAGGCTGCAGATAAGATCTGCTTTTGTCTTTCTTCCGCTTTTTTCTTCATGTTGAAAACCTCCGACATTTCTCTTCCTATTAGTATACATGATTTTGTGGAGAAAAAATATTTTGACCGGTCAGTATAAAAATATTATGATAGAGATAACCAATGAAAAGGGGGAGAAAGTAATGAACGAAAACTTTACGGCTTTTGTCGTGGAAAAAAACGAAGATACCTTTATAGCAGACTACAAGTCTTTAACAGTAAACGATTTACCAGAAGGTGAAGTATTAATAAAAGTTGAATATTCGAGCGTCAATTACAAAGATGGTTTAGCTAGTATTCCGAACGGTAAAATTGTTCGTTCCTACCCATTCGTCCCAGGAATCGATTTAGCGGGTGTAGTTGAAAAATCAGAAGACCCTCGATTCCAAAAAGGAGACCGTGTCATTGCGACAAGTTATGAAATTGGTGTGTCACATTACGGTGGATTCAGTGAGTACGCAAAAATTCCTGCTGAATGGGTCGTCCCACTTCCAGACGGGTTAACATTAAAAGAAGCTATGATCTACGGAACTGCAGGCTTTACCGCTGCGTTATCCGTTCATCGTCTAGAAGAAAATGGCGTGACACCAGAGAAGGGCAAAGTGCTTGTAACGGGGGCGACAGGTGGCGTTGGGAGTATGGCGGTTGCGATGCTAGCTAAGCGTGGCTTTGAAGTGGTCGCAAGTACAGGTAAGCAAACAGAAGTAGATTATTTACATACACTTGGCGCAAAAGAAGTAATCAATCGAAATGAAATAATCGGTGAAAAAATTAAACCGCTTGATAAACAAATATGGCAAGCAGCTGTTGATCCGGTTGGTGGGGAATCGCTCGCTGCGGTTCTAAGTAAAATTCAATACGGTGGCTCTGTCGCTGTTAGTGGCTTAACTGGTGGAGCAAACGTCCCAACAACAGTTTTCCCATTCATTTTACGAGGTGTTTCACTTTTAGGCATTGATTCAGTCTATTGCCCGATGGAATTACGAAAAACATTATGGAAGCGAATGGCGACTGATTTAAAACCTCAAGCTGCTATCGACTCGATCGGAGTTGAAGTCTCATTTTCTGAGTTGAAAGATGTTTTGTCCAACATATTAAAAGGACGAGTACGAGGACGGACAGTTGTAAAAGTCTAACAAATCAGGCTGTTTAATTGCTCAATAGTTAAAAAACTCTTTTGGAACATCTTTTCCTTAAGAGTTTTTTTGTTCCCCAAATGCCATTCTAGGACTATATTCTTATTGAAATTTTCTGACAATTATTAAATAATGGTTTATGAAATCGTTTGCACTACCTTTTGTGCAACGTATAAAAGTGGAATGGGGGATAGAGCGTGAGTAAGAAGAATTTTAGGGGTTTAGCTGTATTACTAGTAATCATCCTTTTTTTACAGCCATTTATTCAAACGTTTGCACTGCATGTGAATGCTGAAGGGAAACAAGAGCGAACGGTGACGCTTGTTGGAAACTTTCAAGATGAGCTTGGGGGAGAACAAGATTGGGATCCTGCATCCACCGTTACGATTATGAAGCACGATGGGAATCAATTTTATTCCTATTCAGCAACACTACCAGCAGGGGATTATGAATACAAAATTGCCATAAATGGTAGTTGGGATGAAAATTATGGAACATTCGGGGTTTTGAATGGTGAAAATATTAAACTGAATCTCACACAAGAAACAACGGTGCACTTTTACTATCATGATGGGACACATAGCGTGACCGATTCTCGCTATTATACCCCTATACTAGAAGAGAAGCGACCAAGAATTGCGGGAAGCCTTCAGCCGTTCATTCAAGCTGGAGATGAATGGTCACCGGATACCTCGACAGCCCTTTTCTATGATGATAATTTTGATGGAATATATACCTATACGACCATCGTACCGAAAGGGAACTATGAATATAAAGTTGTATTAGGAAATCAATGGGGTGAAGAATACCCAAATCAAAATGCACAGTTAAACGTACTACAAGATACAGAGATTACATTTTATTTCGATGCAAAGTCGAAAAAAGTTTCAACGAATTATTCAACGAATGAGTCAGACCAAAAAGTTGAAAAAGAGAAACTATACCACAATACGTGGGAAAAGGCGTATCGTAATCCATTCGGGGCCATTCCAGTTGGTGAGGAGGTTCGTTTACGTCTAGCAGCAGGAAAAAATGACCTGACAAGAGCTTCTGTAGAGATTAAAAACTATCAAACAGGAACCTCGAAAGTCATAACCCTAACGAAAAAAGCGACAATTCAAGAAGAAACCCTCGGGGAAGTTGACATTTGGGAAGGGGATTTCACACCAAAAGAAAAAGGTGTGTACGGATATAAATTTATTGTAGCAGATGGGGAATCTGTTGCTGAATACGGGGAAGATTCCGAGCAAGGAGGAACAGGAAAAGCAGTTGATCAAAATGCCGAACTATTTCAGTTGACGGTATTTGATCCTAATTTAAAACACCGGATTGGATGAAGGAATCCGTGGTCTATCAAATCTTCCCCGACCGCTTTAATAATGGGAACATAGAAAATGATGAGGCGAAAACGAATGCTCGTGGGAATGAACCAATTGAAAGGAAAGAATGGGGAGACTTACCTGATAATCCCCGATTAAATGGTTCATCGGGATATGATGGAGATGGAATATGGAGTAATGATTTCTTTGGAGGAGATATTAAAGGAATACATGAAAAGCTAGATTACATTCAATCTCTCGGTGTGAACACCTTATATTTAAACCCGATTGCCAAAGCGGCATCGAATCATAAGTACGATGCTACAGATTTTAAAACAATTGATCCGGTGTTTGGCTCTCCAGAGGAGTTTAATGCTTTTACTGAAGAACTTGCCCATCGCAATATGCACCTTATTTTGGATGGGGTTTTCAATCATGTGGGGGATGACTCGATTTATTTCGACAGATATGGAAAATACGAAACGGTTGGTGCCTACGAATACTGGTCAAAAGTCTATGATTATATGAATCAAGATGGAATATCAGAAGAGGAAGCTCGTAAACAAGCAGAAGAGGATTTCATTGAAGAAGGACAAGTCTTTAGTCCGTATGGTTATCACTTATGGTTTAACATTCAAAATGAAAAAGTAAAAGAGCAAGGGACGAATGAAGAGATCTATGATTATCAATCTTGGTGGGGATTTACGAGTTTACCTGAAATCAAGTCAATTCCAGGTGAAAGCGTTTCATATGATAGTGAATTGAACCAAACCTCATTTGCGAATTATATTATGTACGACGACGACTCAGTCGCGAAATCTTGGATTTTAAATGGCGGTTCTGGTTGGCGTTTAGATGTTGCGAACGAAGTAGATCCAGCGTTTTGGAGAGAATTCCGGAACGAATTAAAATCAGATGATTTAGCTGGGGACGGAGCGACCCTTAAAGAAGGTGAACAGCCTTTAATCCTTGGAGAAATTTGGGACGATGCATCTAAATATTTCTTAGGTGATCAATACGATTCCGTGATGAATTACCGATTCCGTGGCGCGGTCGAAACCTTTTTAAAAAGCGGAGATGCCAAAAAGCAGGAAGCAGCGTTAAAAGCCATTCACGAAGATTACCCGAGTGAAGCCTTTTACGCATTGATGAACTTAATGGGTTCTCATGATACCCCAAGAGCTATATTCCTATTAGGTGGTGGAACGGACGCAAGTGAACGAGCAGAATATGATGCTAACTACAATTATGAGCTTGGGAAAAAACGGTTAAAGTTAGCGGCTATTTTTCAAATGGGGTATCCTGGTGCACCTACGATTTACTATGGAGATGAAGCCGGTGTAACAGGCTCGAAGGACCCGGATGATCGTCGCACGTATCCGTGGGGAAGTGAAGACAAAGAGCTGATTCAACATTATCAAAAAGTAGGGAAAGTACGTACCGAATATCAAGATCTTCTTGCATATGGAAAAATACATCATGTGTATGCAGAAGGAGATGTCATGGCGTATGCTCGTACAAATGACAAACAAGGAGCACTTATTGCCATTAACCGTGCAAATGAAGCGAAAACAATCACAATTCAACTAGATGAAGTTTTACCGAATGGAGCATCCTTTATCGATCAACTCGATGAATCATATGAGACAATTACAACAAATAACGAAATCAAGATTGAAATCCCTGCGATGAGTGGTCGAATGCTAATCGCTGATGCGTTACCGAAAGCTCCAGAGCCAATTTCCAATTTAACAGGTAAGGCTGGGGAAGGGGAAGTATCGCTTTCGTGGAATCCATCACCTACCTCCGATGTAGAATACGTTGTGTTTAAGACCAATTTAACAGGTGCTTTCTACAAAGAAATCGGTACGACAACGGAAACACATTTTCAAGTAGATGGCTTACAAAACGGACAAGAACATTATTTAGCCGTTGTAGTAAAAGACAAACATGGGAATATGTCTGAAAAAGTAGAGAGTGAACGAATGATTCCTCATTACGATTTATCTAACGGATGGGTTGGAAATTTGACGCAGCTTCAAGATGATACCCTTGATTTAGCGAAAACCTATGAAATAGCTGCTGAGCTATATATAAAAGGGGTAACGGAAAATGAACAAGCAGAAGGTATCATTGCAAAGCTACAAGTGAAGAAGCAAGGGGAAGATCACTGGACGGATATAAAAGCTGTTTATACAGAACAAGATGGAAATAACAATGTGTACAGAGGAATCTTTTCACCTGTTGAAAGTGGTAGCTATGAATATCGAATGGCCTTCTCAAGCGATTTAGGTGATAGCTGGATATATACAGACAGCACCCAAATCGTGACCCTTCACCCAAGCGATGATAAGGAACCGCCTGCTAGTCGCATGACGCTCGACCAGCCTGTAAAAGAATCAGGGCAGGTAAACCTTCATTGGTCAATTGAACAACCAGCGGATGACGCATACATGGTCATGATTTACCGCGATAATCAAGTATTGAAAAAGATATATGACATCACAAAAACTACCTATAGAGATTATGACGTAACGAATGGGCAAACGTATTCGTATCAAGTTAAGCTATACGACCGTGCTGGAAATGTCTTAGAGTCGAATGCTGTAACAGTTACACCTGAAATTGTCATGGTAGAAGTGACCTTTAAGGTTCAAGCACCAGACTACACGCCATTAAATTCAACCATAACGATTCCAAATAGTTTAAATGGGTGGAATACAGGTGGCTGGGAAATGTCTAGAAATGGTGCTGTTACGCCTAACTGGGAGTATACTGTAGAAGTACAAGAAGGAACAGAAATTACGTACAAATACGTGAAAGGTAACTCATGGGATCAAGAAGGTCTTGCCGATCATACCCCTTATGACAACAATGACGATGATATTAGCTTTTACGGTTATGGAGCTCCAGGTACAGACTTGAAAGTTGTTGTAAAAAACGAAGGAAACAACAAAATGATAGTTGAAGATAAGATTTTGCGATGGATTGATCAACCAATCGTCATTCAATCGCCACAAGATAATTTTGTAACTGACGAAGACACAGTAACTATAACTGGAAATGCTATTAAAGACGGGGTATTGACGATTAATGGAGAATCGGTACCAATCAAAGATGATATGAGTTTCCAACAAGAAGTAAATCTTTCAGATGGTGAAAACATCATCCACCTACACATTGAGCCGTCAGAAAAAAGTAAACAGGACATTTTTAAAGGGGACGGTGGAGCGATTGCGAAAAACACGAGAGACGATACTATTACCGTCGTGAAAAAGTCTTCAACCGTTCCAGCGAGTGAAATTAATTTAAAGCATCCGAAGCAAGTTGATCAAAACGTCTCATTAGAATGGAACTATATTAACTTTAACCGAGACGATGTCCATTCTCTGATTATCGTCCGAAACGGAGAAAATTACAAAACCATCAATGACCCACAAGTAACTGAATATATTGATACGGACGTTGAAATCGGAGAAGAATATCAGTACGTAATCATATTAAAAGGAAAATCTGGAAACGAAGTGAAGTCGAATACTGTATCCATTACACCAGAAAACGCTGTAATTGTTGTCTGGAAACAATTTACGAGTCATCAAAACTCTGAAGAAGCATCAAAACAACTTGTACACTTAGTTGAAACGGAAGCATACACGCCGAAAGAAGTAAAAGAAATAATCGTTGAAACGATAAAAAAGGATCATAATCTTTCTAAGTCAACGTTGAAAAAGGTGAATAACTATGCTGAACAAATCAAGAAAAGGTTAGAAAAGCTCCAAAAGAAGAATGAGAAGAAAGACAAGGAAACGAGGAAAGTGGCTCAACAATTGGAAAAATTAAAAGATGCCCTAGCAAAATCTCTATAAATAGAAAAATGAAGTCTATTAGAAACAAATTTTCTAATAGACTTTTTTCTTTATCTTTTAGTGGACAGATTCGATTCATTTTGGCAAAATCAAATAGTACTCAGGCAATAGGTTTGGAGGAGAAAACATGGTGAAAAGAGCTTTATTATTATCAATCGGATTTATTTCGTTAGCCGCAGGAATTATTGGTGTTTACTTACCGCTTTTACCAACAACTCCTTTTATCCTATTGGCTTTGGTTTGCTTTTCTAAAAGTTCAGATCGATTTCATTCTTGGTTAATTTCGACGAACCTATATAAAAAATATGTAAAAGAATTTCAAGAGACACGTGCGGTATCTTTTGCAAATAAAATAAAGATTCTTCTTTTTCTATATGTATCCGTCGGCATTTCCATTTACTTCATCGATTATCGCTTCATTCGCCTCGGATTAGTTGGTATGTTGATTTTGCAAACGTATGTATTGCTTTTTAAAGTAAAAACACGAAAGCCAAAAAAAGAACACGAATCATAAAGAAAAATAGAGGCGACTGCCCAGCGACGTACGAACGGGAGGCACTCCCGCACTGAGATAAAGGAGAACCTGCGAGTAAATCGAGCAGAAATCGACTTATCGTAGGGGAGGGAGTGACTCGTTCGCAAGTCGCTAGGAGCCGAAACTAGACAAGACAAGAAAAGTAGAGGCGACTCGAAATAGGCTAGACCGTTTTGACACAGCTTAAGAGTTCCTACAGGATTGTAGGAACTCTTTTTTATTGTTGCAGAAAGTTTACGTTCAATAAAGTGTTAAAGTATTCTCTTTACCGTTTTTTTGGTGTCTAGCTCCAAGCGCCATCAGCTCGGGTCGCTTCGGCCCTGCTGTGGCGAAGGAAGCCTCCTTGCGGGTCCTAAAGCGCCCTTCGCCTAAGGACTTGCGCATTGCGCTTTTCTTGTAATGGTTAAGGACGGAGAGTCTTCATTTTAAAACTTGTCGTTTCGCCCTCTAAAAGTTAATGATGATATTGTTTAAAGCGCGTTGTCCTTTCGGAATTTCTTTACAATAAATAAAGCCATCGAGGATCACCGCATTTTTTTCTGCAGGCTTATCGAGCTTTGCATCGAACTGGGAAAAGGAGATTGATTCGTTCGGTTTGAGCGAATCTATTCCTAAAGGTTTCAACCAATACTCACCAGTTTCTTTAATCTTTTCCATCCAATTTTCGTGAATGAATGCCCATTGCAAGAAGGGAGTATCTTCGTAATGAAGAGGTTCTTTCCTCTTATGCATGACAATTTTTCCGCTGAGCTTACCGGCTTCCTTTGGTGAAACTTTTAAGCAGATGATAATATCATGCAATGGGACATTTCCTGTATTCTTCAACTGATACTCCCCGATAATGCTTACTTGTTGTTCATCTTTAGACGGCAAAATGGTTGAATGGGAGAAATAGCTCATAAAAGATGGATTTACTTCTTCTTTCTCCTGTTTTGCCTCAGCTACGGCTTTTTTTAATATTGTATTTGCTTGATTTTTTTCTTCTTCTAGCTCTACTTCCATTTGCATCACCTTATGCTCTAAAGCAGATATTTTCTTTTCATAATTATCAATGTTTTTTGTTTGCGCTTCCGCCAGTTTACTTTGTAAATATTGAATCCGAGTATGCTCCTTTTTCAATTGTTGTTCATATTCTTTAACTTTAGCTTGGTAGTGAGCAATTTCCGATTTATATCGTAAAAGCTTTTGTTCGAGTTGAAGATAGCGGTCTTTATGATTTTGTTCTGAAGAAGGATCACGCTTCATTCGCCTTCCTCCTTTATCTGTAATAAATGAAAGTACGATTAATTTTTTTCTAGAGTCTTTCACTTTTCTTACTTCATATGTATGTAATAGAAAAGAAATTCATTTCATATAAAAAAATAAAGGCTGCTTATACCAGCAGCCTTGTTTAGGTTAGTGGGCTGGGAATACTTCAGGACATTGTGGTGGGAATTTTTCTGTTGGGCAAATATCAATTGGATTGATGTTTTCTTCACGTGGTTTACAGAAGCGAGCTTCTACTTCAAGTTTCACATCTGCTTCTACCTGTACGTCTAAGCATAGTGTGATTGAAACATCTAATTGTTCGAAGTCATCTGTACAAATAAGAGCAGCGTCACATTCAACAAATGTTACCTCGCATTCAACTTCAGTACCTTCTGGTGCGCAAAGAACGAATGTCTGAGCTGTTGCGAATGTAATTGGATATTGAGATCGACAGATGACATCGTCGTTTGCATCCAGGATTTCAACATTTACTTTACCTTTTACAAGGATTTTTACCTTTTGAAGTACGACTTCATCACCATTTGGTAATGTAACAACGACATCTAAGCGACCGTTTGGTTGTGCGATTTCTTCACAGAATAGTGTATCTTCAATAACATTACACTTTACAGAGAACGGCCCTAAATGTTTATGGTCTTTTAAAAATTGGCAGATGTCAGATTGAGAATGCCCGTCACATTTGAAGAAATTGTCTAAGTCTCCATTTGATTTACTGATTAATGGTAAATCAACTTGGCGAGTTACCCAATCATACACTTTACGTGTTTTAATACAAACTTTTTCTTTATGCTTGTGACTCACGTCTTTTCCTCCTTACAATTTTTATCCCCCGTGACAAATATCTTGGTGCTAGGGTCTACTGTATAGTATGAATGAACCCAATAGATGTGCCGTGATAGGAGCGGAAATTTTTTTTGGCATAAAGGACAGGCACGTTGAATTTGTTTTATAGTAGGAAGAATTCAAGGTGTTAGGGGTTTGTTTTCACTAGCTTACGAAAAGATCCAGTTAAGTGTGAATAATCATTTTGAATAACTTTTAGGGAGTGGGAATTATGAGTAGTCAAGACCGACAAACGATTGCACGGTTAAAGGGGAGAATCGCATACTTACAAGAAGCTCTTGCTCAGGCAAAAGCTGAAATTATGGACTACCGAGAAAATCATCAGCACCAAAAAGAATTATCCCGTCTCGAAAGTGAAAATGCTGTTCTAAAAGAGTTGCTAGCAAAATATGAAAAAATTGACCTTGAAAAATACGAAGCTGTAATGGAAGAAAATAAAAAGCTGAAGCAAAAACAAGTGGAGGAAAAACAACCGATTATTCCTTCTCAAATGAATTTAAATGTTACCTCCCAACCTGCCGTCAGTGCGGATGACTGGTTTTTAAACAATTTGAAAAGCCAATCTTCTACGAAGCAAAGCACAAAAAAGGAAGAAAGATAGTCCATCCGCTGAAAACAAACGCATTCTCCTCAACATATGATAATCATAGAACAGGAGGGGATAAGATGAACCAAAAAAGACGTCCACAAAGTTCTATAGTCATTCAAAACTCAAGTAAGCAGTCTCTGGCACAGCCACAAAAAAGGAAGAAAAAAGGTTGTGGTTGTGGGAAAAAATACGTTAAGAACAATTAACCAGGTTTAAAGAACCTGGTTTTTTTTATGGGTGAAAAACACCGGACATTTAAAACGGCATAAAAATAGGGTAAAAGGAGGTTGTAAAATGTTTTCAAACATTGAGCGAGAGTTTTCCAGATTGTTCGAGTGGATATACGATCGACATGACCGAAATATCGAAAAGGGCGATAACTGGATGGAGAGTAAAAGTGCAGAAATCGATCAGCTCCATCAACAAGCCATTGAATTTGAGAGCAAGATGGAACGCCATGCACAACAAATTGAACGGTGGATAAAAGAAAAAGAACCGAAACAGTCGAAGCTGTTTATTTTTGATTCTGATAACTAAAACATGATTGTCTTTTTATCCATGTTATAAATACAGAAGTGAAAAATAGCTCCCAAAATTCCGCTCTTGCCCTACTCTTTTGTCTATTCCACTTTTCGCTTAAGAACATACATTATAGAGAAGATGTAAAGAGGAGGTGGAAGATTATGGGTTACGGATATAACAACTGTGGATATGGATATGGTGGCGGTTACTACGGTAACACTTTCGTATTGATCGTAGTCTTATTCATTCTTTTAATTATTGTTGGTGCAGCATTTGTAAGATAATAAGCTTTGTGCATAAAATGCACAAAAATTTGAGTACGTGTTAATAAAGGTGAGCTACTGATAAGAGGATGGAGAGTCTGCCTGCTTCGCTAGGCAGGCTCTATTTTGTTGTTACAGAAAGTTTAAGTTCAATAAAGTGTTAAAGTATTCTCTTTACCGTTTTTTTGGTGTTTAGCTCCAAGCGCCATCAGCTCGGGTCGCTTCGGTCCTGCTGTGGCGACGGAAGCCTCCTCGCAGGTCCTCCAGCGCCCTTCGTCTAAGGACTTGCGCTTTGTGCTTTTCTTAACTTGCACCCTTTTAATCCTTCCTCATACAATATACCATCACGTAAGGAGGATCAAACGAATGGATAATAAATTCTTTAAAAACATTGAGAAAAAAACGGGCGTCAGCATGAATGACGTGTTTGAATTAGCGAACTCTTTACAAAATGCCAACTTTAAAGATGAAGCGACAGTTCGTAGCGTAGTGAAACGTGTATCGCAAATGGCTAATAAAAAAGTACCTAAGGAATTAGAAGATAAAATCGTTCAATCCATCGTCGGCGGTAAGGAGAAAATGGATATCGGCACCATCTCCAAAATGCTCAATGATAACAAAAAGAAGTAAATAAAAAAGCATGGATCGAGATTGATTCCATGCTTTTTTCATTTGTTCAACGATTGAACTTTATTTAAATTAGGGAGCCTTGGTGGAAGTCCTGTAATGTTGGGCGGAAATCCGAACCTATTGGGCGGAAGTCCAGGAACCTTGGGCGAGAATCCGACCCCGTTGGGCGGAAGTTCGTAAACTCGGGCGGTTATCCTTATTCGTTGGGCGAATCCACAAACTTGATGGTCGGAAGTTCAGAAATCTTGGGCGAAATTCCGAACCTATTGGGCGGAAGTCCGCCCCCGTTGGACGAAAGTTCCAACCCATTGGCGGAAATACAGTACCTCGAGTGAAGGCCCAAACTCGTTGGGCGAAAACTCAATTACTCGATTGAACGCCATAACGAAATCCGTACACCCTCCACCTTATTGCGTACAACTCCAAACATGTCCGTATCTCGTTCCAAGTCTCCCTCACTTATTTTAGAGCAATTCGAGTCGTATCGGAGCTAAAAAGCGTGAGCGCTTCGCGGTTTTCCCACGTCGTTTTTGCAAAATAGAAAGTGCGACGTATTTCCGAGCGCGCGTGATGGCTACATAAAGCAAGCGGCGCTCTTCTTCAAGAGGTGCTTCATCGCCATTTCGATACGCTTCGAGTGCATAGTCATGGGGAATTCCCCCATCGACAGCGGATAAAATGTAGACGTTGTCAAACTCCAACCCTTTTGAACGATGAATCGTCATCAGTTGAATTCCACGCTTATGTCGAGAAGCTTTCATTTCTTTCGTTTTGGCAATCATATGGTCAACGTGTTGTAAAAAGGCAGCAACCGAATCGAATTGTTTGGCGATGACTTTTAAGTCTCGGATTTCATCTGACCCTTTTTCCATTTTGTTTCCTTCGTGTCCACGTTTTTTTAGAAAGTCTTGAAAGCCTAAGTCTTTTTCTATGACATCAAGCGCGTGTAGTGGCTTCATTTTTTTCAAGGTCGGTAAGATTCGTTTTACTTTGCGCAATTTTGTCAATTGGAAAGGTTGGAGTCCTTCTAATTTTGGCAACGCTTCAATGAACGAGCAGTCATGTAAAATGGTCATTGCTTTTAGATCATTTAAGGCTGATTGTTTGATAAAAAGCGCTGAAAGTAAATGACCAATGGCATCGACATCATCTTCGTTTACGCTGAGGCGCAAAAACGACAAGATGTTTTTGATCATCTTTTTTTCATAAAACGATTCAAAATCATGTTCGATCTGAAACGGTAAGTTTGATTCAGATAATCGTTCGAAGGCGGCGCGCGCCATCGAGTGTGTACGATATAAAATCGCCATTTCGTTCGGATTTTCGCCATTTTGAATTCGTTCTTTCATATCTTGAATAATAAGGGTAGCTTCTTCTTCCTCATCATAAGGGTAAAAGAAGATTGGCCGCTCGTCCCCGTCAAATTGCGCGAACACCTCTTTTTGATATCGATGATGGTTTCGTTCAATCACTTGATGTGCACAAGAAACAATGGCGTGGTTGGATCGGTAATTCGCTTTTAGCTGAATAATCTTCGCATTTGGGAAGTCTTTGTCGAAGTTTAGAATAATCGAAGGGTCACTTCCGCGAAAATGGTAAATGGATTGGTCGTCATCACCGACAGCAAACACATTTTTTGTCTTGTCACTTAACATTTTCACCAGTTCGTATTGAACGGGGTTAATATCTTGAAATTCGTCAATGAAAAAGTAATCGAATCTCTCTTGATAATGGGTTAATAAATCTTCATTTTGACAAAGCAACTCATAACACTTAATGAGCATGTCGTCGAAATCGAATGTTCCTTTTTCTTCTTTAACGTTTTCATAATGGCTATACAGCGTTTTTACGTCTTTTTCCCAGTCGTCTTTCGGTTGAATATCGGCTGGAGTCATCATCATGTTTTTCCAAAAGGAAATTTGTTGAAGAGCTTGATCAAAAGCAAAATCCTTTTCTTCGATTCCGAGTTCTCGAAGCTTTGGCATAATATATTGTTCCTTTTGCCATTCCCACTTCAACAGACGGTTTGAATCACGCCACTTCGGGTCGTGATGGCAGAGAATACGATAAAAAATGCTGTGAAATGTTCCGGTTAACGGTAGTGGAAGATGAATGTTTCGATTATGTAAGTACGTTTCAATGCGTTCTTTCATTTCCTTTGCCGCTTTTGACGTAAACGTGACGAGCATCATTTTGGTTGGGTCTGTACCATTTTCCATCATATGAACGGCTCTGGATGCTAACACACGTGTTTTACCACTTCCCGCACCGGCTAATACTAATAATGGACCTTCTGTCGTTTCAACCGCTTCTTGTTGGTAACGATCGAGAGGATACGCGTCTTTTGCCTCATTTGTTTGAGGATGAAACGGTTTTGAAACGACAGCTTGCTTAGAAGGGAGCCACGTTGTATGAGAATCTTCCGTCGTTTTGGTAATCGTACGACCTTTAGGAAGACGAAATCCATTTAGTTCAGTTTCATCTTCTGTGTCAACCGCCGCGGCCACAGGCGGAGCCTCCTGCTGTTGACAAACGTCATCATTTCGATGATGAAAGGAAGGAGACTGTTGAATTCCTAAGTACAAGCGAACCACTTCACCGCATTGGATGCAGTGAATGTCACCATGAATGGAAGCTGTATAAATACGTTGGAACTCACTTCGATCTAATCGATCAAGATGAATCAGTCGTTCGTTCCATTTTGCATATTTCAATTTGTAACACTCCTAATTAAATTTGGCTCTTTTCAAAAGGCTCTTTTCTAAAGGATTGTTGCTTTAGTACATGGAGCGGAAGACACGTGACTCCTGCGGGAAGTAGAGGAAAGGTCGAGACCCCACAGGCGTATGCCGAGGAGGCTCGACTTCCTCCCCGCGGAAAGTAAGGGTCTGGAGCGCAATGTTCAGCATTCACTTTAAAAATAACTGAAAAAGCAACAATCTATACGAAAACAGCCTTTCAAAAAGATTGTTGTTTTTGTACGAATAGGCATGTTTCCTCTATGTAGCGTAATGTTAATTAAAATTAAACGAATCAATGAATAAAAGACATGTTCAATCATACCAAACCAAAATGATCGAAAAAAGTATTGACAAGGAAATGACTGCGAAGATGTCGAATAATAAGTAAAGGGGGGGATTCAATGGGATACATTGCACCCGTTACCCATTATCCGTATATCGACTATCATATGAGAATGCTGCCAATCAAAACGAATTACATCCGTCTTGACCCGATTCGAAAGCTTTACAATGAGCGTCAGCCTTTATATGGGATGCCAGCATCTGCAACCGAAAAGGCGGCTAGCAAAAAAGACTGGATGAAAAAAGGGAGAGTGATTGACCTTTACATTTAAAAAAGCTCACACATACTTCTGTACATGTAAGCCTTCTTGTGGATGCCATTCGGCAACAAACACATCTTCTACTCTGTTCACTTTTTGCTTTCGTAATTCATTACGAAGCCAATCTTCATTCATTCCGATTTCTTCTAAATTATCTAGTACCACTTCGCCATCAATGATAATCGTAGTTGTTAAGTAAACGTCAGTACCGTGCACTTGAAAGTCTTGTCTGGTCGGATGATCATACTGCGGCTTCTTAAGTAAGCTTATCGTTCCGTTCGTCTCAAGGATCGCATATTCAACTTCTTTAAAGGAAAAGGCTCCTTTCGCACGGAGAAGCTGTTGTAATTGATTAATGTCGAGTTTATTTTCTTTCATCCGTTCGCGAATGACGTTTCCTTTATGAATAATGATGGTGGGGTGCCCTTCTAAAAATGAACGGGTGCCCTTCCATTTTTGAGTAATTAGTTCCAATCCATAGATGAGGGAGCCCCACAAAAGAACAGCAAAGATTATTTTACCGATACCGACGTTTTCGTCATACACTGCGTTCCCAACAAGCTCTCCCAACACCATGGCTGAAATAAAGTCGAAGGTTGTAATTTGGTTTAGTTGCGTTTTTCCCAGCATTTTTGTCAACAAAAATAGGGAAAAGAAACCTAGCAGTAAATCGATGCCTATTTCCATAAATTCCACTTGCATCACCTTTTCCAGCTCGATACTTTTAGCGTTTACCGGAAAGGTCCTTTTTATGAAATTAATTCGTACTTAACGGTGACTTTTTGAAGAGGATAGACAAAAAATATCAATCGAAGAAAAAACCCCGCTTTTCGCGGGGGAAATTTACGATGCGGAAATCGATTTCATCATCGTGACATGCGGAATACCAGCATCCATGAAGACTTCCGTTGATGTCGTTTCATAACCAAGTTTTTGGTAGAAAGGCTCAGCTTGTGTTTGTGCATTGAGCTTTACTTTCTCTATTCCTTTTTTCGATGCGATTTCTTCCAATTTGTTCATGACGATGGAGCCAGCGCCTTTTCCTCGGCAAGATGATAGGACACAAATGCGCTCCAGTTTGCCGAGTCCGTCGACGACTCGAATTCGACCCGCGCCAACTGGCTTTTCACCGTCGTATAACACGACGTGCGTTGATTCGTTTTCATATTCATCAATTTCGAGCTCTTCTGGGACGTTTTGTTCGTCAACGAACACGGTTTTCCGGACAGAAAACGCGTCCTCGAGCTGCTTTTCATCCGTCACTACTACTGCTTTTAACAATCTTCATCGTCTCCTAACAAAAATGTTTCGTATACAGTCCAAGATCCGTTTTCAAGTTGGTATAAGATGTGAAAACGATCGATTTCTTCTTCATGTTTTATGTCAAGCATTTTTAGTTGACCTAGTACGTCTGAGTGCTCATCATCGGATAATTTTTGGCCGATTGTAATGTGCGGAACAAAGGCATATTCAGGCTCACTTTCTAACGCGCCTTTATGCATCATTTCATGGAGCGAGTGCAATGGCTCTGTCGGGTTTACTTTTAAATAAATAACATTGTTCACCGGTGAAAATGAACTGAATTTATAAACAGAAAGTGTAAACGGTTTGACTTGTTTCGCAATTTGGCGTAACTCACGCGTAATGGATTTGATTTCACTTTCATCTGCATCAAATGCACTTTTTAACGTTAAATGCGGTGGAACTAAGGCGTAATGTGGATCATATCGCTTCCGATAGGAATTGGCGATATCTTGTAACTTTTTAGAAGGAAAAAGAACGATTCCATACTTCATGACAAAACCTCCCTATAAACAATGACGAGTGATAAAATTATTATACCAAAAATTATGTAGGATACGTTGTTACATTTTTTAATAATTTCGACAACTATGAAAAGGCGAAAGTGATAACCACTTTCGCACAATATTACATCATTTTCTTTAAGATGTCCTTTAATAATGGTTGCCAATAAGTCCACGTATGATTGCCGTCAAACTCTTCATACGTAACTGGATAGCCTTTTTCTTTCATCGCTTCATGCAACGCTCGGTTTGGCGTAACGAAATCTTTCACTTGACCGTCCGTTGTCTCCACTTCTGTTTCTTCTTTTCCGATTTGGTGGTAAATCGAAAGTAAGGCTGGAGAAGCAAAATCTTTCACAGCGTTTAACACAGTCTCGTTTACAAACGGTGATTGCATCATGACGCGACCAAACGTATGTGGATACGATAAGGCAGCCATCAATGAAACGGTAGCTCCTAATGAATCCCCAATTAAAGCTCGTCCATGTCCCATTTGATAGGATGGGAACTTTTCATCTAAATACGGAACGAGCTCATGCGCTAAAAAGCGAATGTACGCATCAAATTGCTCGCCTTCCGGATGATATTTTTTGCGACGGTCCGCAACATCTTTATACGGAATTCCGATAATAATAACGTTTTCAATTTCACCTTTGCTTAATAACTCCTCTGTAAAGCGGGCAATCTTTCCAAGCTTGAAGTAGTCTGCGCCGTCTTGAGCAATCAATAAGTTGTATTTGTATAAAGGAGAAAAGGTTGTCGGAAGATAAATCATTAAATCGATTTCTTCATTTAATTCTTTACTAAAGATTTTCTCCTCTTGTATTGGTGCTAGCTTTTGTACCATTTTGATTCCCCCATCTTGATGTAGTCATAATTACAGCGTTTCCATTTATTTTATCATGAATTCATGGGAAATGACCAATAACAAGATGTATTTTCATGTTCATACAGTTTATTACATACAATTTATAAATATAAAAAATGAGGTGAGTACATTTTGGGAAATGTAATCATCATACCATCTATTTATGATTGGGATTGGATGACACAGAGGCCACAACAACTGGCTAAACAATTTGCACAAAATGGGTTCTCAGTCTTTTACTTCAACCATACGATTACGAATGAATCGGTCACGAAGGTGAAGGAAGGTTTATTTGTAGTACATAACTTTCCAAAATGGATTAAAGAGCATCTGCACAAACTAAAAAAAGAAAATAATGTTGGAATTTGGTGTTCATGGCCTCAAAAAGCTGATTTTATTAAACAGTTGGAGGTTAATTGGGTCGTATTTGATTATATTGATGATTTCAAGCAGTGGTATCAGTATGAGAAGCGGATGGTCGAAATTTCTCATTTGTTAACGTGTACATCCGAAGCATTGCATAAACGGTTAAAACGTTTATATCCTAATAAAACGGTTGAACTTGTACGAAATGCATATGATCCTGATTTACAATTACATGGAGATATAAATCGAAAAGGGAAGTTGAATTCGAGTAAAAGGAAAATCGGATACGTTGGAGCTTGGGCACCGTGGATTGATTTAGAACTAATCAAAAAATTATTGAAAGAGGATGTTGAATTATTTGTGATTGGGCCAGAATTTGGTTTGAGCACTAACCGAATTAAGAGTACGAACATTCATTTCTTAGGGAGAAAAAAACACAGTGAATTAAAAGAATACATGTCGGAGTGTGACATGTTTATTATCCCTTTTAAAATAAATGCTCTCACAGTTGCAACCAATCCAGTTAAAGCATACGAATACTTAGCAACTGGAAAACCAGTTGTATCTACTGATCTACCTGAATGTAGAATGATGTCACCATTGATTGATGTAGCCAAGTCCCATGAAGAATTTATAAATGTGGTATGCAATAGGCCATTAGTAGACGGATCTAATGGAGAAAGGATTTCTTTTGCATTGAATAACACATGGGAAAATAGATTAAATCAAATAATAATATTATTACAAAAACAAGGGGTGTTGAAACAATGAACTTCCTAACCCAAAATCGGTAAACTTTCTAACTTTTATACAAGAGTGTGCATATATTATTGTAAAGAACTCATAGGGGGTGTATGATGAGAGTTTTAATACATGGATTTTATGGAGCAGGAAACGCTGGAGATGATGCGATTCTCCACTCGATTATTGATACGTTAAGAGAAATAAATCCTACCGTCAAGATAGCAGTAACTGTTTTTTCAAACAATATTCGGCCTTACTATGGGGATGTACCATTAAGAACGATATCAGGTTCTGATTTTAAAAGTATTTCAAATGAATTAAAAAATTGCTCCCTTTTAATTGTAGGTGGTGGAGGACTTTTTCAAGATTACAATACCTTTAAACCAGAAAATTTATTTTTAAATCAAAAAGGGGCGTTAAATTATTATACAGCACCAATCATTTTAGCCAAGATGCTAAACGTTAAATGTATGTTATATGGTGTTGGAATTGGTCCTTTAAACAGTCAAGAAGCTAAAGGAGCCATGAAATGGGTTTCTCAAATTGTTGACGGAATAACTGTTAGAGATACCTACTCATCTAATTTTTTGACTTCTTTAGGCATCTCCAAACACGTTCTAGCAGCAGATCCCGCAATTAAACTTCAATCTTCCACTCATTCTACTTATCATCAATTACTCAAAAAATCTGAATCTCAAATAAACATTGGGCTCAATTTAAGAAACTGGCCATACGATAAAGAAAATGCCAAGAAGTTAGAAGAAGAGATAATCGGAGTATTGAATCATTATTCTAAACATAAAAAATTACATTATTATATTATGCCATTCAATAAACTTCCATCAGAGATTGAAAAGTCGAAACAACTTGAATACAAACTAAATGGGAAAGCAACTGTAATTCCTTACAACATGTCTCCATGTGAATATAAAGAACTTTGTAAAAACCTTGATTTAATGATTGCGATGCGACTTCATGCTAGTATCTTTTCATTAAGTGAATGTATACCGAGCATTGGAATCTCCTATGATGAAAAAGTAAAACAATTTTATAATGAATTAAACATCGGAGAGCAATGTCTTTTGCTTGAAACATTCGACTCTAATAGCTTAATAAATTTAATGAATGACAGTCTAAATAATTCTGATAAGTTGAAGAAGAAAATTACCAGCAACATGGATTTATTACTAAAACGTGAACAACTCAATAAAAAGACTATATCAAAAATTTGTGAGTGGATGTAAAATGAGTAATCAACGATTGAAAATTGTTTTTATTGGACGATATACAGAAGGGGAAACAGGAATTGTTAGAAGTATACAAATGGGCTTAATTGAAAATGGGTACCAATTATATGAAATTAATTTAAGCACACGTCCCTATTTAATGTATAATCCATATAAAAAACTAGGTGGACACGGTCCAGTATATATAAAGTGGGAACTAATTGAGAAAGAAGTCAGGAGTTTTCAACCAGATGTTATTTTATTATGTGCAGGCGGTTTAACCTTTCATTCGTCAATTCTTGCAAAATTAAAACAGTATTGTACAGTGGTTGGCCTAACATTAAGTGATCCGGATGTTTTTCCATCCGTAAGCAAATACGTTGGAGAGTTTGATTATCATACCACAAACTCTGCTTTTGCTTATCACAATTACAAGAAAGAAGGTATTCAAAACACATACTATTTGCCGTTTGGGATTGATTCCCGTTTCTTCATCCCCTGGCAGCCAATGGAAAAATATGCTTCGGATGTAGCAATTATAGGACATTATCGTGCCGATCGCTTAAAAATTGCCCAAGCAGTTCAAGATAAATATGGTGCGAAAATATATGGCAGGGGATGGCCTATTAAAAATGAGGGCCCTGTTTACAATGAAGAATGGTTTAAGGCTATGTATTCAACTAAAATGGTTATCAATTTTCCGAAAACTGGCGCGGGCTTTACAAACGTGAAAGTCGGGGTATTTGAAGCGATTGCGACAGGACGACTAGTGTTTACAGAATATTTTGATGAAATGGATGGTTTCTTTGAGTACGATAAAGAAATTATTGGGTACCGCGATGTAGACGATTTAATTGAAAAAATTGATTATTATAGGAAGAATTGGGATGAAGGTCTAAAAATCGCTAAAGCAGGTCAAAAAAAATGCGCCCAAAACCATACATGGAAACAAAGGCTTAATCAATTCTTTCAACGTATTAAAATTAAGAGCCCTCAAAGGATGTGGAGAAATTACCCTTTTTAAATCTTTATTAATTACGTGAAAGGTCATGAATCATTGATAAAAGTTGCTCTGCATATTTTTCAATGCTAAATGATTCAACAATTCTATCCTTTGCATTTTTAGTAATATAATGACGAATCTTTTTATTTTCAATTAGATCTTTTGCTTCTGAAACGGCTTCAGCAATATGATGAATGGAATAAAACTTTCCAGTTTTATTATGGGTAATAAAATTGCGAACGCCATCAGAATCCGTGGCTAGTACCGGACAATGACAGAGCATTGCCTCTATTACAGCATAACCAAATCCTTCAACACGTGAAGTCGAACATATCAATCCACCCGAATCGCCAATAACAGAATAATATTTTGCCATATCTTCATGAGGAACCGATTGAAATTGTTTTATATTAGATTGTAAAGACAATTCATTCACATAGTCATTAAACACTTTGCGCTGTGATTCATGGGAAAGAGATGCATCTTCAAATATCCACAATTCCAAATCCGGATACTCCTTCAATAACTCTCTCCCAATTTCAAGGAAATCTTTCCAGTTTTTATTTTCTTCAATTCTTCCGACCCATCCAATAACGAGATTTGGGTGTTTAGTTGTATTTATATATTGAAAGGAATTAGTATCAATTCCGTTGTGTATAAAATATTTTTTCTTATGTGGGAAGAACGAATTGAATGCTTCCATAAGATGTGGGGTTTTTGGGCACATAATGGCATCTGCATAAGATTCAATGAAAGGATACGCCTGATTTTTTATATAGTGATTAATATAATCTTTCCTTTTTCCAATTCCTTGATTATCATAAATAATTTTGCCGTTAAATCCACTTTGAGAAACAGCTTTCAACAAAATTAGGTCATAACTTACGATGATATAATCGTAATGATTTTTAGTAATAATGGTATTCCAATCTGATTCGGTGTTAGAAACAAAAATAGGAGCATCGAGCTGATTTTGAATACCTGATCCTTCAAATCGATACAAAAAATGGGATTCAATACCAACAGATTTTAATGCTAGATGTCGTTGCCTATTTAATGTCTCCATACCTCCGCTTGGAATGGTAAACATGAATAAAATTTTCATCCTGATCCCCCAAATCATTTAGTAGTTGTCAGAAAGACTAGTGATCGATGATCTGAAGTGACAATTGGTTGACTTTCTTATTATGGATATAGAAGCATTTGACTTGTGGATATGAATAAAGGAAGGAGACGATTATATAGGCGATGTCTCCATCTGGTGCAAATAAAATATCCATCGGTGAAGGATAAGCAATGGAGGTCGGGTGTGAATGATATATAGCTGTGATTTGTTCGTCTCCATCCCCTAAACGATTTGATAAATTGACAACTTCCTCCTGTTTCATTTCAAAAGAATGAAAATTGGTCTCAAGATTTGATATCGGCCAAGCTCGCCCGCCCATCCCGTTTAAACCAGTTAAAAAACCACAGGCTTCATATGGGAGTGCCGCTTCACAATGGTGGATCATTTTCTTGTAGATTTCTTTTTGAATAAGGAATACGTTTCGTTTTGGGCAGTTGATTTTTATCGACCCCTTTTAAATGGGTTGATTACACTTGTGGAAGGGTTAGTATGTTCCGTGTTAAAAGGATGTTTATGTTGTGGGCGAGACATATTCGTCTGTTGGTTTTGAGCTGTATGATTTTGTAGCTGCTCCTTGCGTTGATTTTGAACGCGCAATTCGTATTCCTGAATAGCTTTTTCCTTCTGATTCAATGCTTCTTCTAATTGTTGAATTTGAGCAATTAGTTCTTGCTCTTTTTCGTTCTTTTTATTCTCTTGTTCTTGATAAAATTGCTGGAGTTTTAACTGGATTTGTTCTTGTTCAGCTTGATAAGAAGAGACTTCCTGATCCAATTCCATTATGACATCCTTATAAAATGTTAATTCCTTCTGAACTTGCTCAACGATTTTCGTGAGCCTCTCAACTTTTTCGTTATTCTCTTTTTCTACGTTTCCTGAATGCATATCCATTTGAGTCCACTCCTTTTGGCTGGAATTATCCTCATCTCCTCGCAGCAATCCCATGACAGATTCCATTTGCCTTTCTAGCATCGCAACATGTTTTGATAATATCCGAATTAAATAGCCACTTTTACGAAGGTTATTTTTCCAATATTCCAATTTTTCTTCTAGGCTTATTTCAGACTGTTGGATTATTGATTTCAATTCATTGATGCGATCCTCGTATTCATGAATCAATGTTTTTTTCTTTTTTAGTTCTTCCTGAAGTAGGTGGTTTTGTGCTTGGAGGTTACCTATTTGGTTTCCATGGTATCTTAACTTTTCATCTAATAATTCAATGTTTTTTTTGTAATGTTTCAATTGTTGATCTTTTGTGTTCAACATTTCGTCTCTCTTTTTTAATTGGCTCTGAACTTTTTCATGATTGGATTCAAGAGAACGAACTTTCCCATTCATTTCCCGCTTCATCTTATTAAATGTTTGCATATGGGAAGTAATGAGTGAATGGTCCGCACCTATAAGTTTCTGGATCAAAGAAATTGTTTGCGCCGCTTCATCTCCTGTATTTAAATTTTCTAAATAAAATGTTTTTTTCTGTAATAAATATTGAATGGACGTATTGATTATTTCAAATTCGTTTAAATCTTGCCCGATGTTGCGAATATCTTTTGCGTACTGATTTAATTTCCTATCCAAGTTTTGTTTCGCTTTTTCAAAGTTCGCTTTTTTTGGGGATTCCACATACATCACCAACCTTCAACCTTTTAGGTGAAATTCTTTAATATTTATATGCTTCCATCCATAAATTGTTTATAAGAGAAAGAAAATTTCACAGTGATTTAATAAAAAATTGGAAAATAAAAAAGGAGAGAAGGGTGCTCTCTCCTAAAAGCTATTTAGTCATTGAAAGTACGGCAGTCGCGTACCTCAAGGTCTGCATTCGGAACAGTGACAGGGTTACTATTGAAAATGATGTTTCCTAATGGGTCTGTTAAAATTAACTGATACTCATCTGTACCACCGAGGAGATCGTTTTCTCTTAAGCGAAGTGAGTACGTCACGTTAATCGATGTTCCCGTAGCCGTTGAAGACATATTGGCTACACCTGTTAACACCATCTCGATAAATCCTGGAGTCGTGTCATTACATGTAACACCTGTAAACGAGAGTGGAGTTGCTGTAAAGCTTTGGTCAGCGTATAAATATCCATTCGTATCTGTGAAATTAAAGATCCAAGAACTTTGAGAAAGTGTACAATTGTTACAAATTTGAGCTGTTAATGATACATCTCCTACTTCAGCGCCTGAACTGAACGTTACCGTTTGGTTTTCGGTTGTAGCATCGGCCGCTGCCTGACAATCACAATTCTGACGAGGGAAAATGTCAGGACACTGTGGAGGGAATTCAAATAATGGACATTCTTCTTCTGGTGGAGTTGGGATGACGATGTCGTTTGGTCGCGGTTGACAGAATTTTGCTAGAACTTCTAATTTTACTTCAGCTTCCACTTGCATTTCGGTACAAATAAAGATAGTGAGCTCAACCATATTTCCTAAAAATACACGATTTGTAGGACGTGCGACAATTTTTGTCATTCGACATAGGACATTACTTTCATCCAATGGTTCAGGAATACATACAGCATAATCTTCATCAAATTGTACAGGAACATCAAACTCACATAACATGTCGGCACTCGTATCATTCCAAACTTGAACAGTTACAATAACAGTCCAGATGACACGTACACGACCGGGCTCACCAGGTTCTCCGTTTACAACTTCTACAACATCTGCTCTTGCAGTTTGTTTTTGATCTGGTTGAGGTTTTGGAATTAATGGGAATGTTCCAGGTACATCTGGTGTAATAACTTCAATACGTAAGGTATCTCCTGCTTCAATAGCCTCTCGTACGCTTGCAGCGCAGCCGAGTTCTCCTCCAGGCAGAGGTACTTTATTTGTATATCGATTGCTGTCAACGACCCAGTCATAAACTTTCTGAACACGAATGCATTCTTCCATTAAATTATTCGGAGTTAAAGGTGGGAGTATTTGAGAGCCTTTAATGGGTTTTCCTTTCACAATAATCTTCCTTTCTTTTGGGTTGATTTCCATATATTTTATTGATATTCGTTTATATTGGTAACCAAAAAACAGATTTTTTTGAAATATTTTATAAAAATGGGCAATATATCCATGTCCTTTGTGTATATTTACCTATATTTTCCTGTATATAGGTATATGAAAAATCAACCTGAGGTGATATCGTGGATTTTTCTTTGAATTATTTAAAGAAAGTAATTGGAAAGGTTTCGTATGAAGAAGTTACAAGCTTTCTTTATATGTGTGAACGTAATGGTGTTGAAGCTAATGTTAACGTGTATGAGAGAAAAATAGAGTTAGCACCTTTAGGGATAATTGACAAATGGGTCTTGATTTCGACGCTCCAAGATACGTTCAATCGGCATTTATTATTTAAAATTAGAAATACCCTGTCACAATTTGGAGTGCAAATTGAACTTTCCAATGAAGACAAAGGAGAAATGAATGATTTTGTACTGAAATTAAATTTCACAAATCATGAAGACAGTGAAGATTCTGTATCAGTGTCTGTAAAGAAGCAGGGTGAAAAGGAAAGCGAATGGGTCATCCCTTTTCAAAAGCATCTGAATCGTACACCTATCTCTCTTAACTATGAAGACAGTGTGGATCAAACGATCTCCCATACATGTGAAATTAGTGGAAATGTTACATATAGCTCACCTCAATCTAAGAATGTGCTGTTGGACCAATTAGCCATTGCCATCTCCTCTGCTTTATTTCATAAGTTACAAAATCGATTACCGATCGAATTCCTTCATTGGATCTCAAAAGTTTATACAGGTGAAAATATTACTCAACCTCACCCTCTCCTTAACCAACAGTCTAAACCCGTTCAGCAAATGCATTTAAACAAGGAAGTTGTAAAAGGGGTAGATGTTTTCTTTAATTACCATGTTCTAATTACAGAAAAAGAAAATCAGATGCTTGTTTCAAGTGATTTGATAATGAGAAATACGGGGACAATCGCTTTAACAAACCCAAAGATTTGTATATATATTGACCCTGCTACGACTGTGAACTTTAGGGGACAAATTATTCCTCCAGAAATGGTAGAAGGACTAGGTGTTCAAGGAAAAGAGCAAACGAAGGGATGGAAATATGTTCACGAGGATTGGTTTGAAAAAGGGGTAGATGATGGTGAATACTGGATAGCACCGATTCAGTCCATTTCAATTCCTCCTGGAGAGACCATTGCATTGAGTAACTTTCAATGCGTCATAAAAATACCAAAAGATCGAACAGAAGTAACGATAGATGCAACTGTCGAATTTGAGGAACAAACCTTCAATGCACGCTCCCTTAATCAAATGAGATTCGGTTTCCAAAGAAATGGTTCTGAACAAACATCACATAAAAATTGAAATCATATACATAACAATAGTTTTGAAGTATTAGGGGGAGAAGAATAATGGAAATCAAAGGTACGACAGTTTATAAACGCGTCCAACGGTTAAGCAAAGTACAGTTGCAACAGCTTATTATCCAAATAAACGCGGAATTAGATCAATGTAAGCAAAAGTTAAAAAAATACGAAGATGATTTTCACTATAGTCAATTAAAGGACCTGAAAGATGAAAATATGAATCTTCAAGAGCAAATTAATCAATTAAATTTGAAATTAAAGGATACTGAAGAGAATAAGATAGCCCTATCTCAACAGTTTGAGGAAAAAATAGAATCTTTGGAACAATTAAAGGTGGAAAAGAAGAAATTAATGAAAGAACAAACCGAATTAAAAAAAGTGAATGGGAAAATTGAAAAGGAGTTAAATGTATATAAGGAGCGAAATCGAGCCATTCAAGAAGCCCTAAAATCTCTAGAAAACCAATTATCCCAATCAAATTCTGAACGGGAAAAAGAATTTAATGAAAAAATTGAAAAAATAGTTGCCGAAAAAAGGGAATTAGAAGACAGATATGTTACCCGTGAAAAGGAAATGAAAAATGTTGAAGAGAAAGTTGAGCAATTGCAGGTGAGTAATGAACAATATAAGCTTAATGTCAAAAAGTTAGAAGAAGAAAAAAACAATCTTGAAAGTAAATATGTGGATATGCAAAAGAGGTTAACAGAGATCGAACAAGAATTAGAAGAGGCAAGGGCAAAATTAAAGTATGTAAATGAACTTGAGGAAAGGGAAAAGTCATTGTTAAAAGAAGTGGAAGAACTTCAAAATCAGCTTGCGCAAATAAAAACACAGAACAAAGAACAGTTTGATAAAGTGGTGAGCACAGAAATTCAACAATTAAAGGAAATGGTTCAATCATACAGTGAAAAGCTCACCTCCAGTACACGGATCATCTATGAGCTTCAAACAAAAATCGAAGAATTAAAAACCGAACTGCACACCCTCCGCTCAAAATAAGGAGAACATACCGATTGACGGCCGTGTGAAATCGAAATTGTGAAAAAACACTTGAAAAATCCACCAAATTCCTTTAAAGTAGTAAAAAATTAAAAAAATTCAATTTTCTTATCGAGAGAGGTGGAGGGACCTGGCCCTACGAAACCTCAGCAACCGGTACTGCGCATCTTACCGAATGACATCAAAAAGGCTCATTTGTCTTTTAGGCAGTACCAAGGTGCTAAATCCAGCAAGCAGCTTCTTGCCGTTTGTCATGCTTGAAAGATAAGAAGGAGCATAGTTACGTATATGTCACCTTCTTCTTATCGAAGAAGGTGTTTTTATTTTTAGCTCCCTTGTCTATATGACAAGACGGCCTCCTATCCATCACCGAAACTAAAGGAGGATATAAAACGTGAAAAAATGGAATGTAGACACGGTTATTGCTCAAGTAGGTAATCGAACGGAAACGGATACCGGCACGGTGAGCACGCCGATTTATTTATCGACAGCTTATCGTCATACAGGCATTGGTGAATCAACTGGCTATGATTATATCCGGACGAAAAACCCAACGCGCCAAGTCGCAGAAGACGCGATTAAAGAGCTTGAAGGGGGAGACAAAGGGTTTGCTTTTTCCTCTGGAATGGCAGCGATTCAAACGGTTTTGTCCTTATTTTCAAGCGGAGATGAGCTCATCGTGTCAAGCGATTTGTACGGCGGAACGTACCGTATGTTAGAAGATTTTCGTCGGTATGGACTCGTCACCCATTATGATGATTTTTCGTCTTTTGAAAAGCTAGAACAGAAACTGACCGACAATACGAAAGCGATTCTGCTTGAAACACCGACAAATCCACTCATGCAGGAAACAGATATTCAACGTGTGGCGAAATGGGCGAAAAACCATCAACTACTCGTAATCGTTGACAATACGTTTTACACACCTGTATTACAGCGGCCGCTTGAAGAAGGAGCGGACATCGTCATTCATAGCGCGACAAAATATTTAGGTGGCCATAACGACGTTTTAGCGGGGTTAGTGGTCGCGAAAGGGGAAGACCTTTGCGAGCGGCTTTTCCATCAACAAAATGCCATTGGAAGTGTGCTTTCGCCGTTTGATAGCTGGCTTTTAGTTAGAGGCATGAAGACATTATCGCTTCGAATGAAACGGCACGAAGAGAACGCGAAAGCTCTTGCGGAACATTTACAAGAAAGCCATTTAGTTACGGATGTGCTGTACCCTGGAAAAGGCGGAATGCTTTCGTTTCGGGTGAAGGACGAACAATTCGTCGATCCGTTTTTACGAAGCTTATCTCTCATTTGTTTTGCTGAAAGCTTAGGCGGGGTGGAAAGTTTTATTACGTATCCTGCAACACAAACACATGGTGATATTCCTGAAGATATTCGAACGAAAAACGGGGTCTGTAATCGATTGCTTCGTTTTTCTGTCGGAATTGAAGACGTTGAAGATTTAAAGGCGGATTTATCTCAAGCACTAAAAGAAGCTGAAAAGAAGGCGGTGTTCACATATGGCGGGTAACTGGTCTTTTCAAACGAAATTATTGCATAATAAGCACAAATTTGATCCGTTCACAAAAGGAGTAAGCGTCCCGATTCAACATGCATCCACCTTTCACCAAGAAGATTACGATCATCCTCCAACGTTTGACTACGCACGGTCTGGAAACCCTACCCGAGAAGCGTTAGAAGAAGCGATTGCAGACTTAGAAGGAGGTACGAGGGGCTTCGCCTTTTCTTCTGGAATGGCCGCCATTTCAACTGCTTTTTTACTTTTATCCAAAGGTGATCACGTATTAGTGTCGGAAGATGTGTATGGTGGAACGTATCGGATGGTGGCAGATGTTCTCACACGATTTGGCATCGAGCACACGTTTGTCAATATGACCAATCTTCACGAAGTTGCGACATGTATTCGCCCGAACACGAAAGTCATCTACATCGAAACTCCGTCGAACCCACTTTTGAAAGTGACCGACATTCAAGGGATTACGAAGCTTGCGAAAGCGAATGGATGCTTAACGTTCGTCGATAATACGTTTATGACACCTGCCATTCAACGCCCGCTCGAATTAGGCGCTGATATCGTCTTACATAGTGCGACGAAATTTTTAGCGGGTCATAGCGATGTCGTTGCCGGACTGGCTGTTGTCAAAGACGAAGAGCTCGGTAATAAGTTGTATCAGCTACAAAACGCATTCGGTGCAATTTTAGGTCCCCAAGATTGTTGGCTCGTGCTACGCGGGCTGAAAACCTTGCACGTTCGTCTCGAGCAATCGTCGAGAACGGCTTTCCAACTAGCGTCGTTCTTACGGAAGCATCCAGCAGTGCGCACTGTTTATTATCCGGGATTTCACGACCACCCCGGGGCAACGATTCAACGGTATCAAGCAGATGGTGCAGGGGCAGTTTTATCATTTGAGCTCGAAAGTGAAGAAGCCGTTAAAGCCCTCGTTTCCAATGTCCACATCCCCGTTTTTGCCGTTAGTTTAGGAGCGGTCGAATCGATCTTATCGTATCCCGCTAAAATGTCACACGCCGCTATGCCAAAGGATGAACGTATCAAACGTGGAATCACAGACGGATTGCTTCGCTTAAGCGTAGGACTTGAAAATATTGATGACTTAAAAGCGGATTTTCAATATGCTCTATCCCGCATTTCCGAACGAGTGCACAGATAAGTTTTTGTAAAAGGAAAGCCAGAAGCAGCGTCTTTTGGTTTTCTTTTTTTATAAAATTAGCAAGGAACTTTGCTAATGGAGCTACATAACTCCTTCAGCGAGAGTGCATAGTGGAATGTCGAAGAGAAGTTCTCCTCTCTGTGGAAAGGACGTGTAGAATGGAAAATTGGTGGTTTGGTGCTGGGGGATGATGTGGAAGAATATAGGATAAAAAAGTGTAAATGCAAGCCAAAAATTTCAATATTATGTAAATTGTCTATAATAATTTGACATTTTTCATATTCTGTGTGTTATTATAGGTTTGTGGTTTTTTACACACAAAAAGTTTTAAAAGGGGTGTTACAATGAAAAAGTTACGCAGTAGCTTCCTTTTCGTCCTATTGCTAGCGGTTTCTATGGTTATCGCAGCTTGCGGTAATGGCGGAGACGATGCAGGCAATGGTGGAGAAGGAGAAGCAGTAACAAGTGTAAGTATCTTAACAGGTGGTACTGGGGGTACATATTATCCTCTAGGTGGTGCAATGGCTAGTATCATCGAGGATGAAACAGAATTATCAGCTAGCGCACAGTCTTCTGGTGCATCTGCTGAAAATATGAATACGTTAAAGGGCGGCGAAGCTGAAATCGCCTTCACACAAACAGACATTGCTTCTTACGCATTAAACGGCGAATTAATGTTTGATGGAAATAAAGTGGAAAATGTACAAGCTATCGGTACACTTTACCCAGAAACAGTTCAAATCATTACAACAAAAGATAGCGGAATTGAATCTGTTGAAGACTTAAAAGGTAAAACAGTTTCCATCGGAGCTCCTGGTTCTGGTGTAAACGCAAACGCTCTTCAAATTTTAGAAGTACACGGTTTAACAACGGACGATATTAAAGCGCAAAACTTATCTTTCGATGAGTCTACAGATGGTATCCAATCTGGAAGCATCGATGCAGCTTTCATCACAGCTGGTACACCAACTGGTGCAGTTGAAGCATTAGCGGCAACTGAAGATGTAAAAGTAATCTCAATCGCTAGTGAAAAAATTCAAGAGTTAATCGAGAAGTATCCATACTACGCTGAAGATACAGTTGCAGCTGGTACTTACGGAATTGAAGAAGATGCGACAACAGTTGCAGTTAAAGCGATGCTTGTTGTACGTGACGACTTAGATGAAGATACAGTATACAACATCACAAAAGCTATTTTCGAAAACACAGATAAAATCACGCACGCAAAAGGTAAGTTAATTAAAGCTGAAACAGCGCTTGACGGAATCGGCGACATGCCATTACATCCAGGTGCTGACAAGTACTTTACTGAAAAGGGCGTAAAATAATTTCGGTTTTAACAAAAAATGATAGGCCGGCATTTGTTCGGTCTATCGTTTTCATTTGCTCTTTTTGTTTAAGGCGGGGTTTGAATGTTACATATGACGAAACGATTCTTTTTTTTGCCCCTACTCATAATCATCATCGCATTCGTATTTTTCTTTCCTTATAGGCATACATTGACCTTTTATTACGAAGATACAGATCAGATGCTTGCCTTTCTTCCTGTACGTGAATTGGATTCTTTTAAAATCACCTACACGCATTCGATTCATTTATCCGAAGTTTCGGAAACGTTTTCCATCGAAAATGATCAGCTTATTTTAACCGAGCTTGAGTATAGTGACTTTGCAATTGGCATGCCTTCAAACGCAGAAGGAAATGAAGTATTTGAAAAACGAGATGGAAAATATGTCATCACGAATATGGAACGTCAATTTGCTTCCATTGACCTGCGGATTGGACAAGTACGGGCGGATCATCAGCTTGTCTACAACGGAATTCACTATAAACTCGCAGACAAAATCGGTGGAGGGAAATGGGTGAGAGTAGTTCCAGAACGATTATCTTTATGGCATCAGTTGAAAGGAGTGAACATCAGTGAATAACGAAAAGTATGAAACGTTATCGGCTGAGGAACAGCAAAAGATTTTGGAGAAGTACGATCCAGAATCAAACACGCGAAATTTAACAGGTATTTTTAAAGTCATTACGTTCATCGGATTATTATCCTTTTCTTTATTCCAACTTTATACGGCAATCTTCGGGGTGTTTACGGCGCAAATCCAGCGTTCGATTCACTTAGGATTTGCGTTAGCCCTTATCTTTCTATTATTCCCTGCTCGTCGTGGGCAAAAACGTAAAGGGAAACTTCAAGTGGCATGGTATGACATCATTTTAGCACTACTTAGTATTTACATCGGTGCATACTGGCCAATGAACATTGATGCGATTGTTATGCGCGTTGGTCTCTTAACGGAAACAGACTTTTACGTTGGAATTATCGCTATTTTACTTGTATTAGAAGCAACGCGTCGTGCCGTCGGTTTACCGATTACGATCATTGCGATTTTATTCTTATCGTACGGCTATTTTGGCGAAAGCATGCCAGGCTTTTTACATCATAGTGGTTTAAGCTTACAACGCTTAGTTCAAACGATGTTCTTTACGACAGAAGGAATTTTAGGAACGCCATTAGGGGTATCCTCAACTTTCATTTTCTTATTCTTACTATTCGGTTCTTTCTTAGTGAAAACCGGCGTTGGTCAATACTTCAATGACTTAGCGGTCGCAATTGCCGGTAGAAGCACAGGAGGTCCTGCGAAAGTTGCGATTTTCTCAAGTGCCCTTCAAGGAACGATTAGCGGAAGCTCTGTAGCGAACGTTGTTACGTCAGGTTCTTTCACAATTCCGATGATGAAAAAGCTCGGATACAAGCGTGAATTCGCCGGAGCGGTTGAAGCAGCTGCCTCAACAGGTGGACAATTAATGCCACCAATCATGGGAGCAGCAGCCTTCTTAATGGTTGAATTCATCGGCGGCGGCTTAACGTATTGGGATATCGCAAAAGCAGCAGCCATCCCGGCCGTTCTTTACTTCGCAGGCGTTTGGATCATGACGCACTTTGAAGCGAAGCGTATCGGCTTAAGCGGTTTATCAAAAGAAGAAATGCCAAACCGTAAAGAAGTATTAAAGAAAATTTATTTATTAATTCCAATCTTAGCGGTTATCGTTTTACTTATGTCTGGTGTAACAGTTACACATGCGGCGCTTTATTCAATTTTAATTGCTGTTATCGTTGGCTTCATTAACCGTGCTTCCAACATGAAGCTAGTTGACATCATCTACGCGCTCGTGGACGGTGCGCGCACAGCTTTAGCCGTGGCAGCGGCAACAGCAGCAGCGGGTATCATCGTTGGAATTGTAACGAAAACGGGCTTAGGCTTAAAGCTAGCGAACGGATTACTGGACATCGCAGGCGGTATGCTATTACCGACATTATTCTTAACAATGATCGCAGCGATCATTTTAGGTATGGGTTCACCAACAACGGCGAACTACGTTATTACGTCAACCATCGCAGCGCCAGCAATTATTTTACTTGGCATTCCGGACTTATCTGCACACTTATTCGTGTTCTACTTCGGAATCATTGCCGACATTACACCACCAGTTGCGCTCGCAGCCTTTGCCGCAGCCGGTGTATCAGGAGGCGAACCAATTCGAACAGGGGTTCAATCTGCGAAGCTCGCCATCGCGGCTTTCATCATCCCATACATGTTCGTTCTATCGCCTGAACTGCTCATGATTGACACGAACTTTACAGAATTAATCTGGGTTGTGTTCACAGCCATTACTGGTATGATTGCCATCGGTGCTGGTATGATCGGTTACTGGTTCCGCAACCTTCACTGGATTGAGCGACTCCTTGCCATCGCAACTGGAATCTTGCTGATCAATCCTACCCTTTGGTCAGACGCAGTCGGCCTTGGTGCTTTTGTTGCATTAATTGCCCTACAATTCGTATGGAAACGCGACAAAAACAAACTAAACACACAAAACGCATAACATATAAAAAAGGAATCCGAAACGAGGGTTTCCTTCTAAATAGACCCAAAGAATGTTGATTGGACAAGCATTCTTTGGGTTTTTGTGTTTTTAGAAGGTGGATTATGTAACAGGGAGAGTGGATGGGAGTGGACAGTAGCTTTTTCGGTGTTTCTAACTTCCGTTGATATATTTTAAGAGGTAATTGCAAATGAATTGTTTAAAGAGTTTTATAGGGGATTTGTAGGTCTGAGTAAAGAATATAGGTAACGAAAAGATACCGGCTGGGGACCGGTATCTTTCATCAAATTAGCAGCCGTCAACTGAGCAACTATCGCCTGTTGGTTGAATAGAAACTTTTTCGTTGATGATTTGTACAAGCTGTTCTTTCGTATGAACCCCTTGAATTTTTTGGTCACCAATGAAGAACGTCGGTACTGCTGTCACTTGTGCTTCTTCGTAAGCATGTTTTAGCGCATCTTTATGCGTTGGAGCATATGTGCGATTGTGAAGGGCTTCGATGAAGGCATCTTTATTCAAGCCAATTGCCTCGGCAATATTTCCTAATACATTTATATCGGAAATGTCTTTCTCATGAACCCAATAAGCTTGAAACACCGCATCAACATATTCATCTGCCTTGCCATACTCTTTTGCGAACTGGAACCCTTCATGTGGCAAGTGTGTGCGCGGAATAGGATCAATATCAGGAAGCGTCATTTTTACGCCGAATCGTTCTGCCATCGGCTTCACCGAAAACTTCCATCCATCTTGAATATAACTAGTCTTCACCGAAAGCGGCTCAACCGGAACCGGACGTAACTCAAACGGCATCCACTCAATTTCAACATTCTTCCCCTTAATCGCTTCCTTCAACTGAGAATCCCCAATATAACAAAACGGACAAACAAAATCAGAATACACACGAATCTTTAACGTCATTCAAAACTTCCTCCTAGGAAAATCAAATACAAGAAAATTTTATCATAAAATTACCTTAAATGTATTGACTTTGCTCACGTACTTAAATATAATAATTATTGTCATCACGAAATGACAGAAAATTATATTCCCATGATTCCGTAGCTCAGCTGGGAGAGCGCCACCTTGACAGGGTGGAGGTCGCTGGTTCGAGCCCAGTCGGAATCATCATGAAACAGAGTCCTGTAATCCTTGTGTAGCAATGGTTACAGGATTTTTTTATTATATTCTTTTCTTTATTTTCTGTGGACACCAATAAGTACCTGACCCTTAATCGAACCACGAAAAGGTGGCGAGGGTCAGGCTATTCTATTATTATTTTCCGTTTGCTCGGGAAATTTCTCGTTTGATGACAGGTGCTACCTTAGTACCTAGCAATTCGAGGGCACGGAGCACTTTTTTGTGTGGTAGTGTACCAACGGTCAATTGTAGTAGAAAGCGATCATGCTTAAATATTTCATATTGGAACAAGATTTTTTCAATAATTTGTTCAGGACTGCCGATAAAATTGGCGCCTCTTAAGGAAAGAGAGAAATCGTATTGATCTTGCGTCATTGGAGGCCAGCCTCGTTCTCTTCCTAATCGATCCATCATGGTTTTAAACGCTGGGTATGCAAGTTTAGCCGCTTCTTGTGATGAATCCGCTAGAAAACCATGTGAATTAATGCTTAGTTTAGGCTTTTTATGCCCAGCGTTAATTGCTGCTTCCTGATGAATTTCAGCCAAAGGTTTAAAACGTTCAGGGAAACCACCTATAATGGCCAATGCCATCGGAAGACCTAGCGAACCTGTACGTTTGGCTGATTCTGGCGTTCCTCCAACTGCTATCCACAGGGGAAGGGGATTTTGCATAGGTCGAGGGTAAACGCCTAAATTCTCGATAGATGAACGACATGTACCAGTCCAAGTGACTCGTTCAGATTCTCTCAACTTGAGCAATAAATCCAGTTTTTCTTCAAAAAGCTTATCATAATCTTTTAGGTCGTATCCGAACAGGGGGAAGGATTCAATGAATGAGCCACGGCCGACCATAATTTCTGCCCGCCCCTTCGTCAAAAGATCCAATGTTGCAAACTGTTGAAACACACGTACTGGATCATCCGAGCTCAAAACGTTGACAGCACTCGTGAGGCGTATTCGTTTAGTCCGCGAACCACCGGCTGCCAACACTACGGAAGGAGCAGATACCGTGTAGTCAGGACGATGATGTTCACCAATTCCATACACATCTAATCCGACTTGATCAGCTAATTCCATCTCCTCTATCATATTTTGCAATCGTTCCATCGGGCTGATTAACCGACCTGTTTCGGGATCAGCTGTTCGCTCTCCAAATGTATAAATTCCAATCTCCATGTAAGTTCCTCCCATTCCATCTCATGTTAGAACCATCTTATCTTAATTATTCCTTTGGAAGCAATGAAGAAGGAGGGGGACAAAATTTGAGAAAAAGACGAAAGATGGATACAAAGATGAAAAAGTGATCATGGGAAGTGAAGAGCAAAACACGAAGGGATGAATGACAACTAATGTTGGTGGGGATCTTTGTAAAAACGGCTGTGTGGTGATGTTGCATATCGGAATATCATCAGAAAGTAAGCCAATTGTTTGAAAATAACTTAATAAATGAAAGTTAGTTAGACTTATTACATGTTAAAAAAGGTGGTACACCTGATTCCCGTTTTGGCGGAGATATTTCACATACATAGGGAAATATTGATTACCTTATATAAGAGAAAAAAATTCATGCATAATTTTAGTTTCTAAAGGATTCTGTCCCTTTTTGTCGAATTATTAATAAAAGGGGCGTGAAAATGATGAATACTGATTTCACAAAGCCACGCATATCCGATTCTGAAGTTAATGAGGTTAGTCACGAGAGTTCGAATTTAGCTAGTGAGTTTTTTTATCGCATTATTGAAATGATTTATCAGTTTGAAGCAACATTAGATCCAAATGAAGAAGTGGGAGCAAGACTTGTGTCGTTTGGCCAGTCCATTCAATTTCATATTGAGAAAGTTGGGTACTACAATCCAAGCTTGATTACGTTTACAGGAAAGATTGGGAATGGATCGAGAGTTGTTTTGGTGCAACATGTGAATCAAATCAGTTTTCTATTGATGTCATTACCAAAGATACATGAAGATAAACCCGCAAGGCGGATTGGTTTTCAAGTGAATGAAGAGGACGAATAAATATCAAATGTACCACTGCCAAATATACCGTAATTATAAACACAGCTATACAGCCTGAGTCCTATACTCAAATGGACTCAGGTTATTTAAATTCTCTTGAAACAGAAGATGAATTTGTGCCGTTTGTCTTCTACCAAACAACACGTGAATTAGGCTGCAAACGGAAGTTGCTAGCAAGTGTCAGTTAAGAACGAACTGCTACGAACGTTTACAGTGACCTCTTAGAAAATGTTTTCTCAGATGGAGGATTATTAGTTTCAACTCCAGTGGAATTTCCAATCAAAACCTGAAAGTCCTTGTATACAAAGTGGAGGAGAAGACACGCAGAAAGCAATCACCACATCAATGTTGCTTCTCCGGTTAAAAGTGACAGCACGACCCCTCCGATTACAATGGATAACACAAAGGCAAACACTGATATGAGAAGCTTAGTGCGTAATCGGATGGTAGTGAAATATTTGTACACTTTCATGATCGGTTTAAAAGCTACTAGGATAAGTAGTAAAAATATGAGTATGGCAATGAAATCTACTTGCGTAAATGGCTGAGAGATAAACGTATCGAAATAATAGTTGAGAATAAAAAGTGTACTCAATAAAATGGTTTGGAAGCAGAAAAATTTAAAGTGTTCCATATGTTAACTCCTTGTTTTACTGGTAAATTAAGTATATATTTTGTTGGGAATTTAGTAAATACGCCTTTCCAATTACTAGATCCAATAAATGAGTCTACTTAAACTTATTGTAAAATATAAACATTTGAAAACATGATCCGATATTTATAGTGCCTAAACTATATTGGAGGAAAATGTATGTTAACCAAGATAAAAAAGGTGAAATTAGAAACCGATAATAAGAATCCGGTATATCAAGCGTTATTGGAATGTCCAGAGGGCAATGAACTGTTTATTAGATTTGACTATACATATGTAAATCAAGAGTTTATGCCTTTAGAAGTTTATTATAAAGGTAAAAGTAAAGGGGCAAAGCTAGCTTGGTATACAAGTGAAATTGAAGGTGTGACTGTCCAACAGTTTTTAGAGAAAATCGCTGAAAAAATAAATAAAAAGTATGGTTTTCAGTTAAATGAACAGTGAAGCTTGTCAGATTGAACAACATGAATATTTATCAAACTAAAACAGCGTTGGATACTGCGGTGAGAGGAATATCTGACGCAAGTATCGAAACGGTGGATAAAACTTTTTGGGACAAGCTTCGGACTCAAATAACGACTATCAATTAAGAATTGTGTGGGAGACTCAAAGTAGCGAGTCTCTTCCTTAAATAAGAAATTAGAGTAAAAGCAGGCGCAGAAAAGCCTCCCTACAAATCAAGCTTTCTTTTGAATAGTGTGTAGTATTTTTAAGTTTATAATGGATATAACCATCATGGCGAAACAATAATAAATGACTCCAAACCCCTGACTGATTCCGTCCAGTTCCGTTAAAACCCACCAAACACTGCTTGCTCCTAAAAGTAAAACAGTAAGTAATGTAGAGAGTAAAAATGATTTCCACAGACTATTCATTCTTTTTAGTAGAATTTGACCTAGTGACAACGATAACACGAACGAGATGACCATTAGTCCAAAGTATAATAATAGCTTCATCGTTATTCCCCCGGAAAACATGCTTTGTATAAATTTTACCATATTGAGTCGACGTAAATTCAAAGCGTTTTGAACTAAGCTTTAAAGACTATACACTATGTAAAACCATCCCCTAAAAATTATGACATTGTGTTCAATGATACGAAAATATATCGTCCTTATAATAGAAGTAAAGAGTGTTTGGAAAGGGGCGATTGGAGAGGTGGAAACACAGAAGCGGTTACTGGTAAATGGAAGTCGTTTGAAGGCGACATTAGAAAAGTTTGCGGAGTTTGGTCGAACGGATAATCAAGGTGTGACCCGTCTGTCGTTATCAAAAGAAGATATACAGGCACGAGATTATTTTTGTGAGTGTTGTCAGGAGTTGGGAATGACAATTAAAGTGGACGATATGGGGACGATTTATGCGACCTTGCCAGGGGTTGAAAATAAACCTCCCATTGTGATGGGATCCCATCTAGATTCAGTTAAAAAAGGCGGCCGTTTTGATGGAGTGTTAGGAGTAGTCGCTGGTTTAGAAGTTGTCCGTACCATTGTGGAAAGTGGGATTAAGCCAAAGGTTCCGCTTACGATAGTGAATTTCACGAATGAGGAGGGAGCCCGTTTTGAACCTTCGATGATGGCATCTGGGGTGTTGTCCGGAAAGTTTGTGAAAGAAAAGATGCTTCAAAGCTCAGATGTAGAAGGAGTAACGTTTAAAGAAGCGCTTCAAGCAAGCGGATATGAAGGGAAAGTGGAAAATCGCTTAAAAGAGGCATCTGCGTTTATTGAACTACACATCGAGCAAGGGCCAGTATTGGAGCGAGAAGCGTTATCCATTGGAGTTGTAGAGTGCGTAGTCGGAATGGTGTGCTATGAGGTAGAAGTAAATGGCGAGTCCAACCATGCGGGCACAACGCCAATGCCGATGCGAAATGATGCGTTAACGAAGGCAACCGAACTCATGTTAAACGCGACAGATAAGCTCAAGCTACTGGATGAAGACCTTGTGTATACGATTGGACGTTTAAATGTTTCTCCGAACATTCATACAGTCATTCCGAATAACGTCATCTTCTCTTTAGAAGCAAGGCATAAAAATCCAGAAGTGATCAAACAAGTGGAGCAGATTATTCAAGAGTTAGAACAATTGTCTGATGCCAATGGCTGCTCTGTAGCGGTTAAGAAGTTGTGGGGGCGGGATACCGTTCACTTTGACCAATCGATTTGTGAACAGCTAGAGCAATCAGCCAAGTCCCTCGGCTATTCCTATAAACGAATGGTGAGTGGGGCAGGACACGATGCCCAGTTCATCCAAAGTCTAATACCATCAGCCATGATCTTCGTCCCGAGTGTAAAAGGAAAGAGCCATTGCGAAGAAGAACTCACTTCATGGGAAGAGTGCGAAAAAGGTGTGAACGTTCTTCTAGATACGGTCTATGCGCTTCAAGCTAAAGCATAAATATTAAGAGAATTGAAGACTCTAAGAATATTGTAGCCCAAAATTCTTAGGGTCTTCTTTTAATCCCTCTTCATAAAGTCCCCTTATCAATAGGATTATCTCTTGTAACCCAAAGCTCTCAATCATCTATTCCCCATTCCACTTATTTAACGCGATCGTGACAGTTAGAGTGAAAAACGGTCGTTCCGCTCAAAACAGTCGTTAGAATGATGAGTCTACCTAAGCAAAATTCAATTTCGAAAGATTGAAACCATCCCCTAGTCCAACCGAAGTCATTTCCGTTATAATAAGGGGTATTAAGCATATGTAAAGGGTTGGATAAATCACCATATGCTTACGGTTATTTCATTGGATAGAAAGGAATTGTAGGTATGCAAAAAGTATTGACGATTGCAGGATCTGATACGAGTGGGGGCGCTGGTATTCAGGCTGATTTGAAAACATTTCAAGAGTTAAATGTATATGGAATGACTTCTTTGACGACGATTGTGACGATGAATCCAGAAAATTGGCAGCATCAAGTGTTTCCAATCAATATTGATGCGCTAGAGTCCCAATTACAAACTGCTTTTTCCGTAGGGATCGATGCGGTCAAAACAGGAATGCTTGGTTCGGTGGATGTCATTGAATTAGCGGCAAAATATATCGACAAATATGAAATGGAGCGTGTTGTCATCGACCCAGTAATGGTATGTAAAGGGGAAAACGAGGTGCTCCATCCTGAGACGACAGAAGCATTACGTGACATCCTTGTGAAGCGAGCACTAGTCGTGACACCGAACTTGTTCGAAGCAAGTCAGTTAGCAAAATGTGAACCGATCAAAACGATTGAAGACATGAAAGAAGCAGCAAAAGCAATTCATGAACTAGGAGCGAAAAACGTATTCATTAAAGGTGGAAAGCAATTACAGCACGAAAAAGCCGTAGATTTACTCTTTGACGGAAAAGAATACCGCTTGTTTGAAGCTGAAAAAGTGGATACGACGTACAATCACGGGGCAGGTTGTACAACAGCGGCAGCTATTACTGCTGAAATTGCGAAAGGAAGAACAGTGGAAGATGCTGTTGCCGTTGCAAAGCAATTCATTTCCAAAGCTGTACGTCACGGCTTTCGTTTAAATTCATTTGTGGGCCCTGTTATGCACGCAGCTCATCGTCGTTTTTAATATTAGTATGAAGAGGTTTGAGTCCAAGTATTTGCTTGAGACTTAGGCCTTTTTTATTGTTACAGAAAGTTTAAGTTCAATAAAGTGTTAAAGTATCCCCTTTACCGTTTTTTTTGATGTCTAGCAAAAAGCGCCATCAGCTCGGGGCGCTTCGGCCCTGCTGTGGCGACGGAAGCCTCCTCGCAGGTCCTAAAGCGGTAGGGAATACTACCGTTGTCGTTTTGTTGTTCTTTGTTTTAACGATTTTCCTATTGATTATCCAGAAAAATAGAAAAGTAGAATCAAATTCACCTCGTTACCAATATGAGTGGCAGTTACAAAGAGAGATTAGAAGTTTATTAAACAATCATTCGAGTTCCATTCAGTTACTCCGAAAAATGTATGCGCAATCTGGGACGCTTCAACATGATTTATTGAAAAGTATTAACGAGAAAGTAAAAAACCAAGTAGCACTGCATCCAAAGTTGAAACATGCTCCTGAACATATTGTCGAACATTATATAGAAGGGGAATTGAAAAAACGAATTTACACACAGAACGAGTTCTTCAAACGGCGACCTCATTCATATCAGCCGTCTTCAAGACGAAGGTCTTATGCGGGGTATGTGAAAGTACTGTTAACAACATGTCTATGTTTAATTGTCCTTATGTTAACAAGGTATATATACTCTACTCCAATCGACCAAATGGTTGCACTGTCCACCTTTCAATCCAGCTTTTTGAATAAAGATGACCACGAGCAAGATGTCATCATAAATGAAGACCTTACTTTTAAAATCATTTCATTAAATTCGGGGGTGTTAGAAGGGTGGATTAATACGAATGATCAATTTTATGATGAACTTTCCTTATTGATCGAAGTGCAAAACACATCTGGTGAACTTATTAATCTTACTCCTGAAATGTTCACTTTATCCGATTCAGAAGGATATAGCCCATCCATATTGGAAGAACAAACATCCTTTCAATCGATTCCGATTCCACCCAATGAAAGCATAAAAGTAAAACTACACTATGCGAATTTATCCTCACCGTATCGGAGTGGGATTCGTATGAGGGGTTTATTATTCGGTATTAGAAATAGAAGGGAAACAAAAAAGTTGTAAAAGTAGTTTAGGTATGTTAATTTGTATATGCAAATGAGGTGGGAAAATGAAAGCAGAAGACGAAGTGTTAAGAAAATGTCTATATTTTACTTCAAGCCGTTTTACACGAGTGATTACAAAATTAGCTGAGGAACAGTTTGAGCATACAGGCTTTTCCCCGACGTATTTATACTTATTAATTACTGTGAAAAGTCACCCAGGCATAACCCAAAAAGAATTGTGTGAAAAATTATCAATTGCTCCTTCGACCAGCACTCGTTTTATTGATAAATTGGAAAAAGAAGACGTTGTCATTAGAAAAAAAGAAGGAAAAGAGACAAAACTGTATTTAACAGAAAAAGGACAATTAATCTACGTAGAGGCCAGAAAATCTTTGAAAAAACTATATGAAGCCTATGAGAAAATTCTCGGTAGGGAATTGAGCCATGCGTTAACAGATATGTTACATGAGGCGAGTGAGAAGCTAGAACGATAAAGACATTTGATCACTTGTCTTTTTTTTCACCTAACATTTGTACATACAAATAAAAAGGAGCGAGTAGAATGAAAACTTTAGTACTTATAGCCCATCCAAATATAGATGAATCTCGAATAAATAAGGCTTGGAAAGAGCAGTTAGAAACGGTGGAAGGTGTAACTGTTCATGCATTATATGAAAAGTATTCGAACGGGCAAATTGATGTTGAAAAAGAACAGGAACTACTTTTAAAACATGACCGAATTGTCTTTCAGTTCCCACTTTATTGGTATAGCTCCCCTTCGCTTTTAAAAGAGTGGCAAGATCAAGTGCTAACATACGGTTGGGCTTACGGCTCAACTGGTAAAAAGCTTCACGGTAAACGATTTATGATTGCAACTTCTGCAGGTGGGCCGAGTGAAGCCTACCAAGCAGGAGGTTACAACCATTATTCAATGAGTGAATTATTAAAACCGTTTCAAGCGATGGCAAATTTAACGGGAATGATCTACGAGGCTCCGTTTACCCTTCATGGAGTACGTGTTTTATCCGATAATGAAATTCAACAAAGTGCCGAAGCGCTAGTAGAAAGAATTCAATCCAAAGCTTAAAAGTATACATTGTATGTGAAAGTCTCCTTTTATTGTAGGAGACTTTTCCTTTATGAAAAGTCTCAACGATTCAAGAAAAACAGGAAAACGAAAAGAGATGTAGAAGAACAAAAAAGGGTGGATTCTAAAGCCGAATTTACCACGTACATATAAAGTGAGATAGAGATGTTTAATAGGGAATGTAGCGGATATTGTTAGTATAAAGTTACATGCCCTTTATGCCAGCAGCGCTTATTTGGCCGTATGAATGGCTAATGGTTGTCGTATGGATATTGATAGGTGCATATTTCTTTTTCAATACGTCAAAAGGGCGTTATGCTAATAGCGTCACGACTTTTGCGATAAAAGAGGAGGGATCATATGGAACAAAAGAAGATGTACATTAATGGGGAATGGATTGGATTAGAGGAGAAAATAGACGTTCACAATCCAGCGACGAAAGAAGTATTTGCCACGGTACCTAAAGGTGGAACAAAAGAAGCGAAAGCGGCGGTAGATGCCGCACATGCTGCCTTTCAATCATGGTCGAAGCTCACGGCACAAGACCGTGCTTCGTATTTAAAAAAGTGGCATCAATTAATTGAAGAAAACCGTTATGAGATTGCGGAAATCATGACGACTGAACAAGGCAAGCCGCTCAAGGAAGCAATAGGTGAAGTTAATTATGCAAATAGCTTTATTGAATGGTATGCAGAAGAAGGAAAACGGATTTACGGGGAGACGATTCCGGCTTCTCATCCGAACAAACGGATACTCGTCTTAAAACAGCCAGTCGGTGTCATTGCGGCGATTACACCGTGGAATTTTCCTGCTGCGATGATTACCCGAAAAGTTGCGCCTGCATTAGCGGCAGGATGTACCGCTGTGATCAAACCTGCAAGTCAAACGCCATTAACGGCACTAAAATTAATCGAGCTGGCACACGAAGCAGGAATTCCAAAAGGGGTTCTCAACATTGTAACCGGAAGCGCCAGAGCAATTGGGGAGACGTGGCTACATGATCCACGCGTGCGAAAAATTTCATTCACTGGATCAACTGAAGTTGGAAAACAACTCATGCGTGATGCAGCTCATACGATGAAAAAAGTATCGCTTGAACTAGGGGGACATGCTCCGTTTCTCGTTTTCGATGATGCGAATGTAGACGAAGCGGTTGAAGCAGGTATCGCCTCTAAATTCCGTAATGCTGGTCAAACATGTATTTGTACGAATCGAATTTATGTACAAGAATCGGTGTATGAAGAATTCACGGAAAAATTTGTGGCGGCAGTGAAAAAGCTAAACGTTGCTGACGGCAAAAAGGACGGAACAGACATCGGGCCGCTCATTGATGAACACGCTCTTGAAAAAGTGAAAGAACATATACAAGATGCAGAACAAAAAGGCGGAAAAGTACTATATGGTGGAAAGCAACTAGCAAAAGAAGGATATTTTATCGAACCTGCCGTCATCGCTGATGCGAATGACGAGATGCTTTGTATGTACGAAGAAACATTTGGACCTGTTGCACCAATCGCAAGCTTTAGGACGATGGAAGAAGCGATTGAACGAGCAAATAACACGCCTTACGGTTTAGCGGCATATGTTTTCACAAACGATTTATCTAAAGCCTTCCACGTAAGTGAACAATTAGAATATGGCATCGTCGGACTAAACGACGGACTTCCTTCCGTTGCGCAAGCACCATTTGGCGGATTTAAAGAAAGCGGAATCGGACGTGAAGGAGGCCATTTCGGAATCGAAGAATATGTAGAAATCAAATACGTATCCATTGGGTTATCGTAACGATAAAGATCGCATAGGTAGTGCCCCCCTTAAAAGTTAGATTTTTTCCGCTAACTTTTAGGGTGCATTGCTACTCTTGCGGTCTTTTTCTTATAAACGACTAAAATTTTGTGCCCATTTTTCTTCGCCTACATATAGTTTAGAAAAGGGAATAGAGGTGAAGCGGCATGTATGTGGTTCATTTTTACGAGGAAAAATTAGTCGTATTAAGCCAGCTACGAAGCGGGTATCCAGAGGTAGGCGAAGATGTGAAAATTAAAGGCCGAAAAGGGAAAGTTTTAAGTGTTAATCAAGTAGATGAACGAATTATTCACATTTCCGTCCTTCTCGAAAAGGCGACGAAAAATAAATTTGTAGAAGACCCACGAAAGAAAAAGAGACGATAACAATGAAGTGGCTGTCCCAAAAGTACAGCCACTATTTTATCGTAAATTAAATTGGATAATCTCATCCGGTGGCGGACGCTTTTTGAACTTGTACAGGAAGTGTTGGCCTCTGCGTTGGCTACAGGACGTGGCCCTCCTCGACTTGCAAGCTCGTATGTGGGGTCTTCAGCTCGTGCTGTTCCTGCTGGAGTCGCCGTTCCCTTTTCTCCCCTCATTCGATTTAAGGGACTTTTAAGACAGCCCAGTTTTTTATGGTTAATCAATCATTTTCTTAATTTTATCCTTATCAGAGTCTAGTACCCCATATAGAACACCGTTCATTGAATACTCATACTTACGATTTTCCAATGTATAGGAAAGGATTGGAGAAATGGTGATAAAATCAGGAATTTGTTTACTGTTTAGATGAAAATCATTTATTTTTAGTTCTTTGAATTCATTTGCATTAATTGTTAGCGGCTCTTTAAATTCGTATTGAATTTCTTCTGTTAGGTCGTAAATAGAAAGAAATGAAATCGGTTTATCTGTTTTGTTTTTAACTCGAACATCTAAAGATAAAGAAGGATAAGCGACAGTATAGGCACTAGAGGGTTCAAGATGTTGAGTTTGATCAAGTTCATTTTTCTGAATCGTTAATTTTCCAAAGGGATATGCTTTTACATCTTCATGCCCCATTTGAATAAGAAGTTGGTCTGCTGACTCCATTTTATCGGATAAAACATGTGCAGTAACCATGATGTTAATTAATTTATGGTCCTGATAAACCATTCCTTCATCAATTTGGAAGTCAATTACCTCAATATTGGAATTGTTAAATGCAATGGATGTCACAGATTCTTTTAGTGAATCATCTGTGCTTGCCACTTTTTGAACACCGAAAATGTTAAAGCCTATATCGTTATTCCCCTCAACCATACTAATGAAGTTGTCACCGAATTTGAGGGGGATATGGTTTTGGTCATAATCGTATTGGTTATTCAGTTGTAAAATAAAGTAAGCCATGATAATCACTGATGCAAAGATTGTTAAAAAAATAAACACAGATTTTCGACTCTTCATTATGTGATTCTCCCCGCGTTACGAATAATTAAGAATTCACGATAACTTATAGATTAAATTCAACAAAATCACTTTAATCCCTTTATTTAGAAAAAAGAATGAGGTGAATTGGAAATATTACATAATGATTAATTCTTGAATGTGGAGTTCGGATTTTTTTAATCAAAGTTCTACATCATGATTGTCCAATTGGTACAATAAAGGAATAGGAAAAGTTCTTAGGAGGTCGATTTTGTGGAAGATTTTTCGGCTTATGTCGCTACAATTAAACAGATGGAGCATCGGAATCGGATGGAAGAAGTGGTCAATTGGGTATCTGCAACTTTTCCAATGTTAAAGTTGGAGATTAAATGGAACACCCCGATGTTTACGCATCACGGAACGTTCATTATCGGCATTGATAAGGCAAAAAAGCATATGAGCTTTGCACCGGAAGAGAAAACGATGAATCAATTTGCAGATGAAATAGACAAAGCGGGCTACAGTCGAACGAAAGGGCTGTTTCGCATTCGTTGGAATGACCCCGTTGATTATGACTTACTTAAGAAAATTATCGATTTTAATATTCAAGATAAGGCGGAATGCACGACATTTTGGCGGAAATAAGGAATGACGAATCGAGTTCGAAAAATATTCGAATCGGTTCGTTATTTTTTTAGTTCGAATCGTCAAAATGACGAACGAAATTTATAGAGTATTTCTTTAGATTAAAAAAATAAAATATTTTTTATAAAAAAGCGGTCCCGAATGAACAACTCGAAGCTAATTAAATGGTGAAAGGAATTGTCGGAGGGGATACGCATGAAAAGGTTAAAACGAGTGGTCATTAAAGAAGAACTTGTCGCGTTAACAAACGATTTTAAGCTAGCGATTGTACTAAATCAATTTTTGTACTGGACGGAGCGAATGGTAGATGTTGGTCAAATGGTGGCGGAAGAAAAGACTTTGCGGGATGCAAGCGACGTCCATTCATACCGCCACGGGTGGATTTCAAAAACGAGCGTTCAGTTAGCTGAAGAATGTATGATGAATTGCTCGGAAGCAACGATGCGGAGATATTTAAACGAACTGGTGCAAAACGGATGGCTCATGCGAAGAACTAACGCCCGTTATAAATGGGATAAAACGTTTCAATATCGAGTGAATATCGAAAAAATCCAGTCTGATTTGGAGAAGATCGGATACGTGTTGGAAGGATATCCTCCTCTTATACAAGAGAAGCAAGAAGAAGTCTCGTCTCATGAGCGTGTGTATCAAAAGTTCGTGGCGCTTCGGTTCGGACCTATAACGAAAACGATTCAAAAAAGTTTAGCTGCTTGGTTAGAAAAGCTTTCGCCTGATATCGTCTTAAAAGCGCTTGAAACTGCAGCGGAGTTCGGCAAACGAAACTGGAATTATGTTCAAGCGTTATTAACCGATTGGAAGGCGAACCATTTACAAACGGTAAGGCAAATCGATGCCTATTTGCAAACGAGACGAAAGCCTGTTGTTCGTAAGGAGAAGGTGCCAAAGTGGGTACATGAGCCGTACAAAGAGAAGGAGCAACCAGATGACTTTGAAGAAGAAAAAAGAAAGCTAGAGGAGAAGCTAAAAGCGTTCCGAAAGAAAAAAGAAAGTAATACCTCTAGCTAAAAAAAATCTTGGCAACTAAATTTGATTCAGTTGTTAATTTTGATGAAATACAGCGCTGTATAATTTGAATCCACCATCAAGATTCTTCGCATGATAACCGTTTTCTTGTAGGATGCGGGTAGCGATGTAACCGCGTAAACCTACTTGACATGTTACATAAATGATTTCATCCTTTGGTAGTTCATGAAGTCGGTCACGTAAATCGTCAAGTGGGATGTTGATTGAGCCATTAATTTTTCCTCTTTCAACTTCTAGCGGAGTTCGCACATCAATGAGTGTGCCACCGTTTGCGACGATTTCATCGATTTCATGCCATTGAACGGTTTCAACATCTCCTTCGACAATGTTTGATGCGACGTACCCAGCCATATTGACGGGATCTTTCGCTGATGAAAAAGGCGGAGCGTAAGATAATTCTAAGTCAGGTAAATCCATAACGGTGAGCCCACCTTTAATCGCAGTGGCAATCACATCAATTCGTTTATCAACTCCATCTCCGCCAACGGCTTGTGCACCATATATCTGTCCAGTTTCACGGTCAAAAAGCACTTTTAAAGTCATTTGTTTCGCGCCAGGATAATAGCCGGCATGATGGAGTGGGTGTACGTGAATCACTTCATATGGAATGTGATGATGCTGTAAAACTTTTTCATTGCTACCAGTAGCGGCTACGGTAAGGTCAAAAATCTTCGCAATGGAAGTGCCAAGTGTCCCATTATACTTTACATCACGACCGTTTATATGATCGGCTACTAAACGTCCTTGTCGGTTAGCTGGCCAAGCAAGTGGGACGAATGTTTCAAAGCCATGAATGTAATGTTTCACTTCAATCACATCACCTATGGCATAAATAGATGGGTCGGATGTTTGGAGATGTTCATTTACTTTAATCGCACCGCGGACGCCAAGTGCTAATTGTGCGTCTTTTGCCAATTGATTTTCTGGCGTAACACCGATTGCGAGTACAATCATATCTGTTTCAAGCGTTTGACCACTTGCTAATACCACACGTTTTCCTTCTTGTTCAATCGCTTTGACTCCATCGTTAAAGAGAAGGTTGACACCTTTTTCCTTCATATGCGTATGAACGATGGAGGCCATTTCAAAATCAATCGGATTCATGACTTGATTGGCCATTTCAACGAGCGTCACATTTACGCCGCGTTCGACTAAGTTTTCAGCCATTTCAACGCCGATAAATCCGCCACCGATGACCACTGCATTCGTTGGATTCGTTTGATCAATATGTGCTTTGATTTTATCGGTGTCTGGCACGTTGCGAAGGGTAAACACATTTTTCGCATTGTTTATTCCAGCGATAGGAGGAATGATTGGTTTTGCTCCTGGTGATAAAATCAGCACATCGTACGACTCCTCGTATTCCTCACCCGTCAGCACGTTTTTTGCCGTTACAGTTTTTGCTTCGCGGTTAATTTTCGTTACTTCAGTTAGATTTCGAATATCTAAGCGAAAGCGCTTTGACATGCCTTCAACAGATTGCACAAGAAGTTTTTGGCGACTTTCAATGACGTTTCCGATATAATATGGCAATCCGCAGTTTGCGAAGGAAATGTATTCACCACGTTCAAACATGATAATCTCATCTTTTTCATTTAATCTTCGTAAGCGTGCAGCAGCGGTAGCACCTCCTGCCACCCCACCAACAATCACAATTTTTCTCACAGTTAATGCCCTCCTTGTTAACATACCCTATTGGGCATAATATTCGAACGATTGATACGTGTCAAGGATTACATTTCAGTTGGAAAAAGTGTGAAGGTATTCCATTTAATTGAATTATTAAAAATTTTCAGAAAACGACTTGTCGAATTAGGTCGACTATGATATAGTATGATACATAAATACTTAAACGCTTAAACGGGTTAAAGTGTTAAGTTAAATGACAGAAAATTACGAATACAACACAAGGGAGAAGATAGTATGATCGTGGTCGATTTTTTGAACAATATTTTATGGTCGTATGTCGTCATTTACGGGCTATTAGGGATTGGCATTTATTTTACGTGGAAAACAGGGTTTATCCAATTTACGTATATAAAAGAAATGTTCCGCATCATTTTTGAAAAAACACCAGCACATAAGCCAGGGGAGAAACCGATTTCTTCATTTAAGTCGTTTAGCATAGGATCGGCAACAAGAATTGGAACTGGAAACTTAGCGGGTGTCGCAGTGGCGATTACGTTAGGGGGACCAGGTGCTGTTTTTTGGATGTGGATTGTGGCGATAATTGGTGGGGCAACGAGCTTTGTCGAAAGTACGTTAGCGCAAGTGTACAAAGTGAAAGATGTGGACAAGCCTGGCACGTATCGTGGCGGTCCAGCTTATTACATTTCAAAAGGTTTAAATCAAAAATGGCTTGGCGTAGTCTTTGCCATTTTAATCGCACTCACATTTGGCCTTATTTTTAATTCTGTACAAAGCAATACGATTTCAGCGGCATTTGAAGAAGCGTTCGGTCTACAAAGTGTCGCGGTGGGACTTATCCTTGCGGCTCTAACTGCTGTTATTATTTTTGGTGGGATTCATCGAATCGCCTTCGTATCAAGTGTGATCGTCCCAATTATGGTCGTACTTTATATCGTAATGGCAGCTGTCGTGTTTGTGACGAATATTGGTGAGTTTCCAGCTGTAATGGCATCAATCATTAAACACGCGTTTGGGCTAGAGCAAGCAATTGGTGGTGGTATTGGTGCAGCGATTATGCACGGTGTAAGACGTGGATTGTTCTCGAACGAAGCAGGAATGGGAAGTGCGCCAAATGCAGCAGCAACGGCGGCGGTTAGCCATCCAGCAAAGCAAGGATTCATTCAAACATTAGGTGTTTATTTTGATACATTGATCGTATGTACTGCAACAGCTTTCATCATCCTTGTTTCAACGGATGTGTACAATTCAGGTCAATATGAAGGGATTAACTTGTTACAAGCATCGTTAAGTTCGCAAGTGGGAGACTGGGCAAACATCTTTATTGCTGTCGCAATCTTTCTCTTTGCCTTTACATCGATTATTGGAAGTTATTATTACGGAGAGACGAATATTCAATTTATTAAAAACTCGAAAAGCATATTAAATCTTTACCGTCTTGCAACGATTGTGTTCGTTTTCATCGGTTCATTGGTCGGTCTCGGTTTTGTCTGGTCAGTCGCTGACTTATTCATGGGTCTAATGACGGTCATTAACTTAATCGGAATCGCCTTGCTAGGAAACGTAGCGTTCCGAGTTTTACGCGATTACAAAGATCAGCGTGCTAAAGGCCTTGAGCCAACTTTTGATCCGCTGAAACTAGGCATTGAAAAAGCGGAAGAATGGGAGATTGAAGAAGTTGAGCAAAAGGCGGGTTAAAAAGGGGGAAGCATACCAAATTCGGTATGCTTTTTCTTTTTTCGCTAAATTAAACGACCACCTACTAAAGCAGGTGGGTTTAGACATAAATGTCGACGACTAAAGTCGTTATCTAAGACTGAAGTCATCTTAAAGAACTTATGCTTAAGCACACTAAACTTGACTAAACTCATTCCTCAATTCTGAAGATGTCGTTCTTTTCATCACGAATTTGATTGGCGATGTAATGTCGAATGATTTCCTCTGTCTTAGTTCCCACTGTTGCACAAAAATATCCCCTTGCCCATAAGTGCTGACCCCAATATTTCTTCTTCAGTTCTGGAAATTCATCTTGCAATAATCTCGATGATCTTCCTTTTAGGTACTGCATGATTTTACTCGGAGCAAGACTTGGTTTATGGATGTAGATGGTTATTATGCATTAATTATTCCATTGTTAGGTACTATTTTGAGGTTTACGACGCCCTTAATAAGAAAGTATGCTATAAGATACGGAGTATTAGCAGTACAAAAAATTGGAAATAGAGTTGAAAAATATGCAGATAAGATTATTGGTAAGTATAAAGATAGGTATAAAATAATTTCACACTCTAATAGTCCAGTTGTTATTATAGACCAAAAGATAAAGAAAAGAATTTTCGCTATTGATTACGGTTATATTGACTTGATTAATCCAAAAGGAAAAATAGAAAAGCGCAGGGTTTGGCACTATCATATAAGAGATGAAAAAGTTCATTACGTATTTAGATGGGATATACCAAAGGGTTATAAATTGCCTCAAAGAAATGCAATGGAAAGAAAAAAATACAGATACGTTTGGTAGGGGAGGTCGCTTTTTATGTTTAAGATAGAGTTAAGACAAGAACCAATGAATGGGGATTTTGTTTTAACCAACAATAACGGAAATGAAATAAAATTCTCGATTTCTCCAGAAAACATGGATGAAACTGAAAAGCTTGAGAATTTTCTAGTTGACTTTTTATTGAAGAAGAATCAATTTCCAATATACTTGCATTTCTATGGAGGACTCAATCTTCTAAATGACTTAAGTATGAATGTAGATTACCAAGTAGTATGTAATTTTGATTTACTTGATAGGCAGTGGGGAATTTATAAGACTGAAATCAATACTCCCGAAAGTCTAGTGAAAGTGATTAATGAAACTTATTCATTAGCGACATGGATAGATCCGTTTATCATTTCTGATTCACCCAAAGTTAAATTTAGTATATATAAAGAAGTCAACACTAACATAATTACCGAGTTAGATATGAGTAATTCCAATTTATATATTAATGTAGGTCATGATGCGAATTATTTAGAATTTATCACAAATGATGAACGTTATTTAAGTGTCACCTCGCTCTCAAGCCATTTGCCAGACCATGTACAAATTTCCAAAATATTGTGGTCTAAATAATATCGTTCGTATTATCATAATACGATATTTTACATTGACCTCATATTTGATAAGCTACGACCTTTTCTTGAATTCAATGGGGGAAAGGTCGTCAAAATTTTCCTTGGAGAGCACGCTATTTCTTAGAAATCTAACGGCTTGTTTTAATATATTTTTTCGTTAGAGAGAAGATTTGATAGGACTAGAGTTGGTCGAGCTATCGACCGGGCAATAACTAGAGCAGAGAAATTGCTACTAAGACGTATAGGATATTAGAAACTATTGTAATGTATTTATTAGGAAACTGATAATTAAATATGCTTGACATGGATGGATGAGTAAATAATTTTAAAAAAATACAGATAATTTAATCAGGTAAGTGAACATGCCATGTCAAGCAATTTTTTTAGCTTTTGGTGCCATAAAGCAAGGAGGAGAAGTTGATAAATTTATGTTCATAACTATTCTAGCTTTTGCTTACTTATCTTGGGTCATATTCAAGTTGTTTATAAAACATTTAAAGACATCTGAAGATTATATAAAAAGGGCTAAAGATTATGAATTTTTTTTAAGGAATAAAACAAAGGCAATTATTATTTTAAAAAAAGCGATGAATCTATCCACATTAACTAACTTGGAAAGAGCGAACATTTTGATTGAAATCGGAATCTTGTATTACAAAAGAAAACAATATCTAGTAGCTTCGAAATATTTTGATCGTGCTTTTGAACTGATATTAAAGGAACCATTTTTACATGATAATAAACTTATTCGAGTATTAAAATCCTATATATATTCGGGACAAAAACGAAAAGCAATGAACCTATATAATAACCTCTTAGAACGTGAAACATATGACCCTAAATTTAGGAATATTAAGAAAGTAGAGAAGGATTTAACTGCTCAAAAAGGTGAAAAAATAACTATTCAGGACCTAGCAAAGGCAATAGCTCCTGCTGTACTAGGGTCATTTCGTCAAATTTATAACAAAAGAAAGCTAATAAAAAGATAACATGGGGGAATAATCTCTAAGATGATAATTTTCGCAAAGGTATTAGTGTTTTTGATAGGGATAGCAACTATTTATTGGGGGCTTACTCTCTCAAAAGAGGAACAAAAGAAGACTAGATGGATTGATCAAAGCTATATTCACACTGATTCTTTAGTTGAATTGATAATTTTGGTAATAGTATCAAACATACTAGGAAAGGTGCCAATTTGGATAATAAAATTGATTCTAATAATTATTGGAATTTTCTTTGTAATATTAGGTATAATTCTTATTCTTTGAATATTTTCATTGTTTTTGTATTAATAGCAAAATTACTTTTTTCTCTTTGCAGGGGTTGTAACATGCGCTTTGGGACTATATATGTTTTTTATACGACTTAACACCGATTCCTTTACAGTAAACCATTAGAACATATTAAATTTATCACTCTATTGCTTATATTTTTAATTATTAGTTCATTAAAATATTGTTTTTAGTTGGAGGAATCATATGTGTATCTGTAGGGATAATCAGATTAAGCCCTTTTCTATAGAAAGTTAATTCTGTAGTTTATTTGAAACCTGGTGTTCTTCACCAGGTTTTTCAGTGCGACGGGCAAGTTGTACCTAGTGTAATGTTCATTACACTGAATGAGCTGTTAAAGCTTGGAATACGCGTTACCTATGGTAAAAACGGTTTCCCGAAACTCAGAAAATTCATTTTCTCGGAGAAAACACTATACCGATAGCAATGGAAACGTGAGTACGATGCATGGGGAAATATACTATCACAAAGTGGAAGGCTGGCATCCGAAAATCCGTATCGTTATGCAGGCTATCGTTACGATGAAGCAACGGGTCTCTACTACTTGAAGGCAAGATATTATGATGCCGATACAGGGAGATTTTTAACACGAGACAAATTCCACGGTTTTGAAGACGATCCTAAATCATTAAAACAATATGCGTATGCCCATGGAAACCCAGTCCGTTATATGGACCCAGAAGGAAATTGGGAATGGCTCGTATTTAATGCTGCCATGGCAACGTATGATGGGTATCAAGCATATAAAAAAGCACGAGCTGAAGGAAAACGAGGCTATAAATTAGCGTTAGCTGTTGCATGGGCAGTTGCAGGGAACTAAATTAAAGTTGGTAAGGTTTATAAATATTTAAGGATTGCAAAGGGAAAGAAAGGAAGTCCTCGACACTTATTACGTGGGAGAGCATTCAAGAAAATTTTGGATTTATTGCTATATTCTCTCGATTTTAAAACATAGATTAAACTTCATGAATAGCTTCTTTACGGTTTTCAAAACTTTCCTCTCTTAAATCAATAAATCAAACGAAAATGATTTTCAATTTCAAAAAACTCTTGCCAAGATTTTCTCGATTCCATATAATGAGAATGTAATGATAACAATTCTCATTATCAACTATAGGAGGTCCATAAGATGACTACATATGTAAAAAGAAATCATTTCTTTTCATTATTTGCACTTATGATTGCTTTCGTTATTGCTTTAGTTGGTTGCAGTAGCGGAGCAACGAATGAGCCGGCAAGTTCAACAGAAGAAGAGGGAACAAGTGATGTTCGTACAGTGACACATGCGATGGGTGAGACAACTATTGAAGGTACACCAGAAACAATTGTAACGTTGTACCAAGGTGCAACAGATGCAGCAGTCGCATTAGGTGTTAAACCGGTAGGGGTTGTCGAGTCATGGGTAGAACAACCTATTTACAATTATTTGAAAGATGATTTAGAAGGCGTAACGATTGTTGGATTAGAAACTCAACCGAATTTAGAGGAAATTGCGAAATTAAATCCTGACTTAATCATCGCTTCTAAATTAAGACATGAAGAGATTTATGATCAATTATCGCAAATTGCTCCAACAGTTGCCCATGAAACAGTTTTCGAGTTTAAAGGAACAGTTGAATTGATGGGACAAGCTTTAAATAAAGAAGCAGAAGCGAATCAATTGATTTCCGATTGGGAAAATCGTGTCGCTGATTTCCAAACGAAAGTAGAAGAAAAAATGGGTGATGAGTGGCCGCTTGAAGTATCGGTGTTAAACTTCCGTGAAGATCATGCACGCATTTATGCAACGGGATTTGCTGGTACGATTTTAGATGAGTTAGGATTTGAGCGTCCACAATCTCAACAAACAGACGAAGCGGTTATTAAATTAACGGATAAAGAAAGCATTTCTCAAATGAATGCAGATGTGTTTTATATGTTTATGAGTGATAATGACGCAGTGAAGAAAACGTATGAAGAGTGGACAAGCCACCCGTTATGGAGCAACCTAGATGCTGTCAAATCCGAAAACGTATACACGGTCGATGAAGTAACGTGGAATATGGGTGGCGGTATTATCGCTGCGAACATGATGTTAGACGATATTTACGACCGCTTTGCATTAGAAAAATAATGGGGTGAAAATAGGAGGGAGTTTTACTTTCTCCTATTTTCCGTGTGTTACATATAGGATTAAAGTCATGGATGGGGGTTCCCATGGATACAGTATGGTCAAAAACAAAAATTATTGGGTTTAGTTTGTGTCTTTTTTTCTTTTTCATTGCATTTGGATTAAGTGTTTCATTGGGACAAAACCCAATCCCGTTTCAAACGACGCTTGACGCATTTTTTCATTACGATGAGTCGATAACTGAGCATGTCATTGTGAAAACATCTAGGTTCACGCGAGCGGTCATTGCAACGGTTGTCGGTTCGAGCTTGGCGATTGCTGGGGCCTTAATGCAAGCGTTAACGCGAAATCCGTTAGCAGCACCGGATATTTTAGGAATTAATGCAGGAGCGTTATGTTTTATCGTCGTTTCGGCGACCTTTTTTTCTGTCGATTCTTTATCTCATTACATGTGGATTGCGTTTATAGGTGCTGGTGTTGCTGGTGTGATGGTGTACTTTTTGAGTGCATTCGGACATGGGGGGCTTTCCCCGATTAAGATTGTCTTAGCCGGAGCGGCGATTTCCGCTCTTTTTGTATCGATTACGCAAGGGCTATTAGTCATTGATGAGCAACAGATGCAGACGGTGCTATTTTGGCTAGCTGGATCGGTTGCTGGGAGAAGCATGGAGATGATTCAACCCGTTTTACCGTTTATTGCCTCGGCTACCGTCCTAGCCTTTTTGTTTGGAAAGCCTATAAATATTTTGTTGTTTGGAGACGAAGTCGCTAAAGGGTTAGGGCAACGTACCATCTTACTCAAAATAACGATTGGCGTATTTGTGATCTTTTTGGCAGGGGGTTCTGTCGCGATTGCCGGTTCGATTGGATTTATTGGGTTAATTGTACCGAATCTCGTTCGTGGTCTTGTCGGCACTGATTATCGGTGGGTCATCCCATTTAGTGCTGTTATTGGCGCAACCCTTTTATTGTTAGCAGATGTAGCAGCAAGATTTATTCTTATGCCGCAAGAAATGCCCATTGGTGTGATGACGGCTTTCATTGGTACTCCAGTCTTTATTTACATTGCACGAAAGGGGCTGTCTAAAAATGGGTAGCAAACAGAGAGGGAAAAATACAAGAACGATTCTTCTTTTTAGTCTACTCGCCCTCTTTCTCTTTGTTTTAAGTTTATCTAGCGGTAGTACGTTCATCTCGCCCATTGACGTTTTGTATCATCTTTTAGGACTTGGGAATGGAGAATATGATTTTACAATCAACACGTTACGGCTTCCGCGTGTATTACTCGCATTTTTAGTGGGGGCAGCTTTAGGTGTTGCGGGGCTTATTTTACAAGGTGTAGTAAGAAATCCGTTAGCCGCTCCTGATATTATCGGAATTACAAGTGGAGCCTCTGTTGGTGCCATTTTGTTTGTCGTGTACTTGATGGGTTCGGTTAGTTTTCAATGGCTTCCATTTGCCGCCCTTTTCACAGCTGGGATTTCGACCTTAATTATTTACTTGTTAGCATGGAATAAAGGTGTTACACCGATGCGACTGATTCTAATAGGAATTGGGATGGCAGCCGGAATGAAAGCGGTGGTGACGATGCTTATTGTGTTAAGTGATACAGTCGTTACATCGAAAGCGTATCTCTGGTTAACCGGAAGCTTATACGGAGCGAATTGGCAAGACGTTTCATTGATGACGCCTTGGGTCGTCGTTTTTATCCCTTTAGCGCTTTTGTTTAGCCGCACATTGAATGTGATGGAGTTAGGCGACCAAGCGGCGATGGGACTTGGAGTACGTGTTCAGCTCTCTCGATTTTTATTATTAGCGATAAGCGTTGCACTAGCTGGTTCGGCGGTCGCCTTTGCAGGAGGCATTGAGTTTGTCGGATTAATTGCCCCCCATATTAGTCGGATGCTAATAGGACGTTCGAATCGAGGGCTTATCGTGTTGACCTCTTTAGTGGGCGCGAGTATGGTCATGCTTGCTGATTTGATTGCAAGAACGGCCTTTTTACCTCTTGATATCCCAGCAGGTGTGTTCACAGCAGGAATAGGAGCGCCTTATTTTATTTACTTGTTATATAAAAATCGAAATCTAGCTTAAAGACTAGTTTAGTAGGAATCATCTACCTTTTAAGAGGAGGGGCAATTCACATCGCTGTAGCCAAAAAAACACCCGAAATGGGTGTTTTTGTTTTTATTGTTACAGAAAGTATAAGTTCAATAAAGTGTTAAAGTATTCTCTTTACCGTTTTTTTGGCTCCAAGCGCCATCCGCTTGGGTCGCTTCGGCCCTGCTGTGGCGACGGAAGCCTCCTCGCAGGTCCTCCAGCGCCCTTCGCCTAAGGACTTGCGCTTTGCGCTTATGAGGACAGTTTTCGGATAGATTGTTGCTAAATGGTCATGAATGGTTGTAATACTTGAAGCGAGGTGGGAACAGCACGTGTCGAAGACCCTGCAGACAAGCATGCGAATTGAGGTGGATCTTAGAAAAGTGGAGGTGAATGTCCTGCGTCCGTTCGCTAGACGCAACGAGCCAAAACTAGACAGAACAAGTCTACAGAAAGCGTCCGCCTTTTGTGATAAAACTACAAACCTAGCTTTGTAGCCTTTTATAAAATAATCTTTAAAAAGTAAAGGACAAAGCTGTACCTCTCTAGCTTCACTTCAGTGCAAATGTTCAATGATTCTTTCCTCCAAATCTTGTCATTTCATCGATCAAAACGAACAGGAAGAAAGTCACGGTCGTAAAATTGGATAAATATATCAATAGTTCTAATTTTTACGAAAGTTATTGATAATGATTTTCATTTTTAATAGTATTAGGTTGTGATATTGATAATCGTTATCAACTAAAATGATAACCTCTTCTCGAAAAAGGGAAGAATCTGCTATCAACCTCGCTACGAAAGCAAGTAGAGGTCTTTTTTTAAAAGTGTAAATGATTATCATTATCATTTAAAATGCGTAAAGGGGGCACAAAATGAGGATTGAGATGAGGGAAGAAACGGTTAAACAGTCGATCTCAGCTTGTATCGGGCATACGCCTGTTGTGGCTTTAAATCGTTTGTTTCAACGGGAAGATGTCGATATTTTTGCCAAGTTTGAATTCATGAATCCAGGCGGAAGCATGAAGGATCGACCGGCCCGATTTATTATCGAACAAGGAATCAAAGACGGAACCATTACTTCAGATACACACATTATTGAAAGTACTTCGGGAAATTTAGGGGTTGCTTTAGCGATGATGGCAACGTTGCATCGCATCAAGCTTACGTGTGTTGTTGACCCGAAAATATCACCGACGAATTTAAAAATTTTAAAGCGGTTCGGGGCCAACATTGAAATGGTGAAGGAACAAGATGCGTATGGTGGGTATTTACAAACACGGATTCAGAAGGTTCAACAACTCGTAGCCAACGATCCGCATGCACTTTGGATTAACCAATACGCCAATGAGAACAACTGGAAGGCGCATTATTACGGTGCAGGCCAAGAATTAGTCGAGCAGCTTCCAGAATCGATTGACTACTTTTTCGGACCTGTTAGCACAACTGGAAGTCTTATGGGGATTAGTAGAAAGCTGCGGGAACGATATCCTAACGTAAAAGTTATCGCGGTTGATGCGGTCGGCTCTATTATTTTCAATGCACCGCCAGCCAATCGAGAATTACCAGGTATCGGTGCAAGTCGAGTTCCTGAAATTTTGAATCGATCAGAAATTGATGACGTCGTGTTTGTGAATGATTATGAGTCTGCCCAAGGTTGTCGAATGCTTCTTGAGACGGAAGGAATTTTCGCTGGTGGCTCGTCTGGTTCGGTGATTGCGGCCATTCAGAAAGTATTGCCATCGATACCGAGTGAATCAAAAATCGTCACCATCTTTCCAGACCGAGGTGACCGCTATTTGGATTTTGTATATGACGATGAATGGCTCGAAAAAGTAGCCGCAAGCATGAAAGGAGAATAAGGATGAAACAAGTAACACAAATGGAACAAAAGGAAACAAACCTAAAGAGACCAACGATGCTTTATTTGAGCAAGGAGGATATTCAACAAGTTGGAGGAGATGAATCCACTCTGTATGTACAAGCGTTAACGGAAGCCTTTCGTCTCCACGGAAAAAAAGATTTTGTTCAACCGTTAAAGCCTTATCTTCGTGCAAAGGGGAAAGAAGGGCATATTGCAGATCGGATTATCGCCATGCCTGCCCATGTAGGTGGAGAAGACCCAGTATCCGGAATCAAATGGATTGGTAGTAAACATGATAATCCGTTGAAACGTGGCCTAGCGCGTGCGAGTGGCCTCATTATTTTGAATGATCCCGAAACCAACTACCCCATCGCAGTAATGGAGGCAAGTTTAATTAGTAGCATGCGAACCGCAGCAGTTACAGTCATTGCCGCCAAACATTTAGCGAAAAAGAACTTCCAATCTGTGACGATCATTGGATGTGGTCTCATCGCCCATAAGCAATTGCAGTCGTTATTGGAGCAATTCGACCACATTACGGAAGTACATATTTACGATGTGAACGAACAAGCGCAATCGGAGTTCGTAGCGAAATGGAGAGAGAGTGCACCATCTGTTACGTTCGTTGAGCATACATCCGCGGAGAAGGCTGTTCAAGGTGGAGAAGTGATTGTACCGTGTACGGTGACAGACACTCCTTATATCGAATATAGCTGGCTTCAAAAGGGAGCGTTTGTCAGCAACATTTCCATTATGGATGTGAAAAAGGAGGTCTTTTTACAAGCGGACAAAGTGGTGGTTGATGATTGGGACCAAGCGAATCGCGAAAAGAAAGTCATTCACCAATTAGTACTCGAAGGGAAGTTTTCAAAAGAGAAGCTTCACGCTGAACTCGGTGAAATTGTGCTTGGCGAAAAAGTGGGTCGTGAAAATGACGATGAAATCATTGTTTTAAATCCTATGGGAATGGCGATTGAGGATATTGCAAGTGCGTATGCCGTTTATCAACGAGCTGTAAATCATCAAATTGGTACGACGTTAAATCTATTGTAAAGGAGGGAACGGTCCTTGCTCAGCGCTGAAGAACATCTTTTAAAGGAATTAATCGACGCGGTGTTGTTAGAAAATCTTTTTTCCATTCAGCAAAAGGGAAAGGTGTCATATGAGAATGTCCTTTCTGTAAATGAAGGAGAGGTGTTGTTTGAAGTACCGCTTCTAAAAGGGAAAGCACTCGTAATTCCAGTACGATTATCCGCGCTTCAAACGTATCGATTAAGCCGAAATGTTGTCTATGTACGGTCGGACGAAGGGTTACAAGAAATCGGGTTTTTGGAAACAGCTATGCGGTTGCTTGAGACGTATGGAATGGAAAGTGGTTATACAGAAGAAAGTGTAAATCAGTGGATGGAGGAAATGAAACTTGCCCTTGACCAAACTGCTTTATCCTTTGAAAGAGATGAATGGAGTCTAAATCATCAAACGTTATCCTTTTTGGAAACAGAGCGGTTAGCTGCTTTTCGCGATCGTCCGTTTCATCCAACTGCGAAGGCGAAGGTAGGCTGGAATAAGGAAGCGTATCAGTTGTATAGTCCTGAATTTCAACAAGAGGTAAAGCTAAGTTGGGTCGCTGTGCGGCGCGATTACGTGCAGGCGGGAGAACAGGCAAAGGAAGACATCCTTTATCGTTTATTAACGGATGAAGAAAAAGTTCGTTTACGTGAGGCCTTTCAAGAAAAGGGAATTACTGAAGAAAACTATTTGGCTCTTCCTGTTCACCCGTGGCAAGGAGCGAATGTGATTCCGACGCTTTATCAAAAAGAGATAGCAAAAAGCATTTGCATTCCGCTCGATTTAGAGTTAGGGGCGTTTACCCCCACTTCATCGCTTCGGTCGTTAGCCCCTGTTTCGGGTGGTGCTTATCACGTAAAGCTTCCGATTGGCATCTTCTCATTAGGTGCATTAAGGCTCATGCCGATACGGTATTTACGAAATGGTGAAAAAGGCCAAATGCTTTTAGAACAATTGAAAGAACGAGATTCGTATTTAACGAAGCATCTCTACATATGTGATGAGCGAAACTGGTGGGGTTTTCGCGACCCCGATTTATTTGCGGATAAGCCGGGTCATTTAACGTGTCAAGTTCGCTCATATCCGAATGAGCTGATGGATGAATCACAATTTACACTCGTCTCAATGGCTGCACTAGCCGCTGGAGGGGGAGATCACCTCTTTTCAAGCTGGCTAACGATGCGTCAAGAAGAAAGAAACGAGGAAAATGTAATATCCTTATTTGCTCAGTTAAGCAAAGCGTTTGTTCGACTCGCTTTCCGCTTTTTGTTCGCTGGCATCTTGCCAGAGCTACACGGTCAAAACGTCGTCCTTGTCATCAAGGCGGGGGAGTTGGACGGATTTTTATTACGAGATCACGATACGGTAAGGATTTACCCGAAGTGGATGGAAAAAGCAGGACTTCACGACCCGCATTACATCATACGAACGGATACGCCGAATACGTTAATTCTTCAACATCTACATGAATTTATCGCTTATTTCCAAACGCTTGCTTTAGAAGTAAACGTGTATGCGATTATCGATCGTTTATCTGCCGTTTATGAAGTGGAAGAAGCTGTTCTTTGGGAGCTCGTCCAAAGGAGTGTGCGTGAAGCGCTTGAAGAAATGAAAGTAGATTCCAATCAGCGAGAAGAGATAACGAAGCTCCTCTTTGCTCATGAAACGTGGCCGGTTAAACGTCTCCTTGACCCATTATTGCGACGTAAAGGGTCAGGAGGAGGAAGCATGCCTTCAAGTTTAGGGGAGATCAAAAATCCGTTTCAAAATTGGAGCCAAGGATAAATGGCGTGGAAACGAAACTTTTATATTCTTTGGAGTGGGCAATACCTTGCCATTACCGGTCTTACGGTACTTGTCCCTTTTTTACCCTTTTACATGCAAGAGCTTGGGGCGAGTTCATTGCAGTCAAGTCAATTATGGAGCGGGTTGGCCCTTGCTGCACCGGCCATTTCTTCTTGCATAACCTCTCCGCTATGGGGAAAGATTGGCGATCGGTTTGGTCGAAAATTAATGGTCGTTCGTGCACTTGTCGGTCTAAGTGCTTGTCTTTTATTGATGGCATTTGTGACAACACCGATACAGTTTTTGCTCGTTCGCTTGTTTCAAGGGGCGTTTGGGGGAGTCGTGGATGCTTCTAGTGCCTTTGCGGGGTCAGAAGCACCCGAGGATGAAAGAGGAAAAGCACTCGGAAGTTTACAAAGTGCTGTGGCAGCCGGTTCGCTCTCCGGTCCGCTATTGGGCGGTATATTTATCGACCTCATCGGATTTCGTGCCCTTTTCATGATTATTGGTGTTTTAACAGGTGTGGGAGCAATGGTTGCGTTCGTTTTATTAACCGAGCGAAATCGGATGAAGTCAGATGATGAAAAGGCAATAGGCGATCGGGTTTTGCCTACGTTTATCTCCATGCTGTCGCATTCCCGAACGAGAGGATTTTTAATAGCTGGTTTTGTGGCCAATGTTGCTGTGTATGGACTTGTCACACCTCTTGCTCCTTTCGTAGAACAAATGACTTCTTCATCGAGTATAGCTGTCAAATGGATCGGCTTATTACAAGTGGCGTTATGGACAGCGACGCTTTTGAGCGCCCCGTGGTGGGGAAAACAAAATGACCGGTTTAAAGTGGAACGGAATTATATGATTGCTGCGGTCGTTTGTGGACTGAGTGTCCTATTGCAAGGAATGGCCACCAATATGCCCCTCTTGCTAACCTTTCGCATTTTACAAGGGTTAACGGTGAGCGCCCTCATTCAGTCGGTCATGTATGTCATCGTGCAATCATCGGATGATTTTAATCGAGGCGTTCGCGTCGGGGCTTGTAATAGTGTACTCGTCTCTGGACAAGTTGTTGGTTCGATCTTTGGTGCGTGGATGACCGGTTTCTTTCACCCACACATCACGTTTCTCGTCATGGGTTTTCTGTTGATTGGGAGTGTATGCTCCTTCATAAAAGAATGGACGTTTTCACACATTCGCACATACCGAGTGAATAAACGGAAGAAAGGATGGGATGGCTTTTGAAAAACATCGTTTTACCGAAACGAACAAAAAGCGAGACGCTTGCGGAACACGCAGCGATCGAGCGGTTGTTAAATGCTTATTTACGAGAAAACAACATCATCGACCCACGAACGTTGGATCATCATTTTGAAGTGAATTTGCCCAAAAGCAAAAAGAAGATTTCAGGAAGTTTAATTTATTGGTCAGCGATTGGTCACCATTCCTATGGCGAAACATTTTATCAATCGAACAATGAAGAAATCACACCGACTAACGTGATGGATCTTTTAATTAACGAAATCTCGTATTTGGAACAAGATGAAAAGAAACGGGTTGAGAGAAAAAAGTGGTTAAAGGACCTGATTACAAATAGCATGTCGAAAACAACGAGTTATATAGCGCATGCGAAAAACCATTTGAAGCAATGGACCTATATCGATTCCGAACAATCGTTACGGTTAGGACATCCCTTTCATCCAACGCCAAAAAGCTCCGAAGGATTTTCAGAACATGACTTATCTTTATACAGTCCTGAGCTTGGGGCATCGTTTCCGCTTCATTATTTTGCAGTTGAAAAAAGCTGTTTAAAGGAAGAGTGGGTGAGTCATGAGTGTTTGGATGAAGAGACTTATGAGAACACAGATTATGAATTGCTTCCACTTCATCCGTGGCAAGCAAACTATTTGCTCGGGTTTGAAGAAGTGAAAGAAGCGATTCAACAAGGTCGAATCATCGATATGGGAAGGGGGGCGCAACCGGTTTATCCGACGTCCTCCGTTCGAACGGTTTGGGACCCAGTGAAAAAAATCTTTTATAAATTGCCCTTACATATTCGGATTACAAACTTTATTCGGACCAATTCCGTTGAACAAGTGAAGAGAACGATGGATGCAGCCAAGGTGCTTGTAACCATTCGAGACCGATACGAAACCGATCAATTTCGGTTTCTCATCGAAAAAGGATATCGGGCTTTATCCATTCCGGAACTAAGTAAGGAAAGAAAGGAAGCCTTCATTCAAAACACAGCGGTCCTCTTTCGCGAGGGAGTAGATTGGCATGAGGAAGAAGGGCTCTATGTTACAGCCTCGCTTCTGGAAGAACATCCGATGTGGAAAGAGAGTGAGCTTGCGAAATTAATCAAAACGAATGAAATCGACGAGGAAAAATGGCTGAGTCAATACGTAGCGGTTACCTTCATTCCGCTGCTAACGCTGTTGGCTGAAACGGGTGTAAGTGTGGAAGCGCATGTTCAAAACTCGTTAATCCAATTGGAGAACGGTTGGCCTAAGAAGTGCTTCGTTCGAGATTTAGAAGGGGTGAGCATTGCCCGAAACAAAGCGAAGGAATTTGGTTGGACAAATCAGTTAATTAAAGAAGATAGTCCGGTTTTATACCGTGAAGAAGAAGCATGGTTTCGATTTACGTATTATGTCGTTGTTAATCACCTCGGTCACTTGATTTCGAGTTTAGGGAAGGTTCGGCAACTGGATGAAAGAAGGTTATGGAAGGTCGTCCGTACCGTTTTACAAGAAGTCGACGAACCGATTGTGAAGCCGTATGTCCATAAACTGTTACATAGCGAGACATTTCCAGCAAAAGCGAATTTGATCAGTCGATTCCAAGAGTGTAGTGAAACACCATTATATGTAGAAATCCCAAATCCAATGTACGAGGGAGTGTAAGTGATGAAAATGGTCGAAAACATCGTTCATTCAACTGAATACGTCCAAGTGAGAAGACGAATTTTCCGTCAGTTGGTGGAATCATTCTTATTTGAAAACATTGTTGAACCGACAAGGATTCCGCTTGAAAACGGAATGGAGCAATTTTTAATTCATGGGGAGGACCGATTTGGAAATCCGGTCATGTACCAATGTAAAGGAAAACAATCGTTTAGTTTTCAGCGTATTCGTTTAACACCGGAACCTGTTATCCGACGTGACGGAGAAACGGAGCGGGAGGCTGATTCATTTTCGCTCTTTATAGAAGAAGTGACGCGCAACCTCGATGCTGATTGGAATCGATTGTCCATGTTTCAAAATGAATTAAAGGAGACCCATCTAAAGGATGCGCTCGCACAGTATCACTGGCAGCAAAGAGAAGGGCGGAACGTCCAAACGTACGATGAGATCGAAAGTGAAGCGATGGAAGGACATCCATATCATCCGTCCTATAAGTCTCGCATCGGTTTTACCATGACGGATCATGTGAACTTCGGACCAGACTTTAAGCCGACAATTGGACTGATTTGGCTCGCCGTTTCAAAAAACATTGCCAATCTATCCATCTCGCAATCCATTCACTATGAGGAATGGGTGAAGCGAGAACTTGGAGAGAAGGACGTTGAGCGATTTAGACATAAGCTACATGAAAAAAATCTTCAAGCGTCCGATTATCTCTTTCTTCCCGTTCATCCGTGGCAGTGGGAACATGTCATTATCCCGTCCTTCCTTCACCAATTGAATAATGGGGCAATTGTGTTACTAGGGGAGGGCACAGATCGATACGTTCCCCAACAATCCATTCGCACCTTAGCAAATCAAACGGACAAAACAAAATGCTATGTGAAGCTTCCGTTGAGCATTACAAACACATCGACGAATCGCATTTTAGCTCCGCACACGGTTGAGAATGCGGCGAAAATTTCCGATTGGCTTCGCGCCATTCTTCATCGCGATTCCTATTTAAAGAAAGAGTTAGGGCTTGTGCTTCTATTTGAGGTGGTGGGGATTTCCGTTCAATCGAGCCAACAGTCGACATTAGAAAATGAATCGACCTACGGCGTTTTAAGCGGCATCTGGCGTGAAAGCATTCACTCGTATTTAAAAGACGGGGAGGATGCTGTTCCGTACAATGCGATCTACCACCGGAAAAAGAATGGAACGCCACTTATTCAAGGGTGGATTGAACAGTACGGAGTAGAGTCGTGGGTGAAACAGCTTCTTCACGTTTCTATTACGCCACTCATTCATCTTTTATATGCACACGGAATTGCCATGGAGTCACATGCGCAAAACATGGTACTCATTCATCGAAACGGTTGGCCAGTCCGCCTTGCTTTAAAAGATTTTCATGACGGCATTCGTTTTCAGAAGGAAACACTTACTCATCCAGAGCTGCTTCCAGACTTAGCACCAACGCCGGATGCACATAAAAAAGTAAACCGCAATTCCTTTATCGAAACAGATGACGTGGAGCTTGTTCGTGATTTTGTCCATGATGCGTTTTTCTTTATTAATCTGTCGGAGCTTGCGTACTTCTTTGATGAACACTACGGTCTAGATGAAAACGTGTTTTGGATGTATGCAAAAGAAGTGATTGAAGCCTATCATTCTCGCTTTTCTCATTTACAAGAACGATTTCGTTTATTTGACTTGTTCGCTGAAACGATTCAAGTGGAACAGCTGACAAAGCGGAGAATGTATCCGGAAACAGAATTAAGAATTCAGCGGGTGAAAAATCCACTATTTGCCGTTAAGGGGGCGACGACATGCTGAAAAATCACGTGAAAGCGAAGATTCAAAAAGGGGAGACGGTTCACGGCATCTTCTGTTCCATCCCACATCCACTCGTTGTGGAAATGATTGGACATGCGGGCTATGATTTTATCATCATCGATACGGAGCATGCTTCCATCAATCCCGAAACAGTCGAGAATATGATTCGAGCAGCGGAAGTAGTTGGGCTGACTCCTTTTGTTCGAGTGAGTGAAAATCATGAAGGGCCGATCCTTCGTGCTCTTGATGCAGGGGCGAAAGGGGTTGTCGTTCCTCACATTCGCTCAAAAGAAGATGCACAAAAAGCTGTTTTCAGCAGTCGTTATTATCCCCATGGAAATCGGAGCTTAAACGGTGGTCGACCTGCTCGATTTGGAAAAGGCGATTTAACGACATATATCGAGGAAGCCAATGAAGAAATCATGGTCATACTCATGATTGAGGATGTAGAGGGAATCGAGTGTTTAGAGGACATTTTGTCTGTCAAAGGAGTTGATATGATCCTCGAAGGGGCGGCAGATTTATCTCAATCCTACGGAATTCCGTGGCAAACCCAATCGGAACAAGTGAAAAAAGGCATTCAAACCATCTATGAAAAAACCGTTCAATACGATGTTCCGTTTTGTGCCATTCCGAGAAGTGCAGATGATGAAACAGCTTGGAGAGAAAAGGGTGTGGCGGCTCTTATTATGGGAGATGACCGCGGTCTCTTCTTCCGGACGATGCGAGATCGACTAGCCCAAAAGGAGGTACTAAGTTGAGAAAGGTAATCGAAAAAATCGAGCAATTAAAACGGGAAACGAATGAACCCATCTGTAGTTACCTATATGACATCGATCATTTATGTCAGCATGTAAAATGGGTTACTTCACAACTGCCTGAAAATTGCCATATGTTTTATGCGATGAAAGCAAACGCCAATGAACGAATATTAAAGGCCGTTTATCCGTATGTTCAAGGCTACGAAGTGGCTTCCATCGGAGAAGTGAAAAAAGCACGTGCCATTCATGCTGAAGTCCCAGTCATTTTCGGTGGACCGGGAAAAACGGATGAAGAATTAGAAAATGCGATCAGCGAAAACGTCCAGCTTCTTCACGTGGAGAGTCTCCATGAATTAAAGCGTTTGTCCTTCATTGCGAACAAATGGAAACGAAACGTTTCGATTTTACTTCGTGTCAATTTACGTGGACCTTTTCCATCGGCAACGCTTTATATGGCTGGAAAACCGACGCAATTTGGAATCGATGAAACGAACATTGATGAAGCAATCGAGTACGCATTGACTCATCCAAACATTCAATTAGAAGGCTTCCATTTTCACTCCATCTCGAACAATTTGGACGACGGGCGGCATCTGGAATTGATGAAAATTTATTTTCAAAAGGCTAAAGAATGGGCAGGTCGCCATCAGTTTCCGCTCACGACTCTGAATGTCGGTGGGGGAATTGGTGTGAACTATCATGATTTAGAACAGCCCTTTAACTGGGAACGTTTCACAACGAATCTGCATGAGTTGGTGAGACAGGAAGAAATGCAGCAAGTCCAAATTCTTTTTGAATGCGGACGTTTTTTAACAGCCTCGTGCGGCTACTACGCGGTTGAAGTGATAGATATTAAAGAAAATCACGGGAAAACATTTGTGATCGTCCGCGGTGGCACACAACATTTTCGCTTGCCGGTTTCATGGCAGCACAATCACCCATTTCGCGTCGTTTCTGTTGAGGAGTGGTCGTATCCGTTTGAACGAACAGCAGTCATAAAACAGGAAGTGACGATCGTTGGACAGCTTTGTACACCGAAAGACGTATTTGCTAAAGATGTTCACGTACATGAACTTCGAATGGGAGATGTCATTCTGTTTTTCTATACGGGTGCATACGGTTGGTCGATCTCTCATCATGATTTCTTAAGCCATCCGCATCCGAAGCATCTGTTTTTAGAGCGAGAGCGAGTCACAATGGAATAAGGAAAAACAAAGGGGGACATTTTGATGAGAAGCATTGTATCTTCATTAAAGCTCGTACCAATTGATCAAATGGATCTTCACGAAGATTTTGAACCATCACGGCTTGAAAAAACGGTGGAAGCCATTAAAAGGGATGATTGCATTCGACATCCGATTTTAGTTACGAAGCTTGCCAATGGCCGCTATTTCGTATTGGATGGTGTCCATCGCTTCATGAGCTTAAAGAAGTTACAGCTTGAAACAGCACCTGTTCAAGAAGTATCCATGGAAGATTTTACGATGACGACTTGGGCTCATCTCGTAAAAAAAGGGGAATGGTTCGAAGAGATGATTCAGCACGACAACCTTCCGTGGAAAGAAGCGAAAAAGGAAGGAACACCTTTTATTGAAGTCGTCGCAAATGATAAAGAACGCTACTATTTATATGAAGAAGATATTGCCCCTTATGTATTGGAAAGCTGGCATAAAATCGTTACTCGCTATAGCGAAAATCAAGAGGTAACGAGAGTACCGTCTGACATAGAGACGCTTTTAAAGAACGACGAAGTGCTCATTAAATACAGTCGATTACGATATGAAGCAGTTGAACAAATCGTCATGGAAGGGAAAAAGCTCCCCGCTGGTGTCACGCGCTTTCAAGTAAGCGGACGAATCTTAAACTTATGCGTACCGCTTGCGTTATTACAAAAGCCTCACCGAGTAAGTGAAAAATGGCTGGAGCTTCTTCATCAATCGGAAAAGTCGTTACGGTGTTACGAGGAAAAAGTGTATGTTTTTGAGTAATGTATTCATATAATTCAGCAAATGAAAACACCGTAGGATGCTGTAAAATCACATTCTACGGTGTTTGTTTTTATGGTTACAGAAAGTGTAAGTTCAATAAAGTGTTAAAGTATTCTCTTAACAGTTTTTTTGGCTCCAAGCGCCATCAGCTCGGGTCGCTTCGGCCCTGCTGTGGCGACGGAAGCCTCCTCGCAGGTCCTCCGGCGCCCTTCACCTAAGGACTTGCGCTTTGTGCTTTTCTTAGTTGGACTGTTCCTTTACACTTTTTTAGGTAAACATAGATGTTCTGTGCCAACGTACTAATCCAAAGGAAGGCTGACGCAAAAACGACAGCGTACATCGTGTCCAAAAGGCGCCCCCAATTCTCTTGCATCACGACTTGATGCATTTCGATCAATTGAAAGCATAAGGAAAGGCCGCAAGCACTGAAGCTGATTAGGAAAACAAGTGAAGCACGCTTCCTTTCTTGTTTTTGACCGGAACTATCCACGCAGTCAGCCCAAGGACGAAGCTAGCAAAATTTAATATTCTGACCTCTTTCTAAATATCAATCTAGAATTAGAGCATATGTTGGAAAAACATTGTTATAAATATCAAGCAACTCAATATATTCATAGTAGCTTCAAAAGAGGGGGAATGTGAGTTGCTTGATTACGTATTTCCTAAAATCCCGATGAATCAAATGGTCTCTCTAATTCAACGAGGGTTACCAAAAACGAATGCACCGAAAAAAGTTGTAGTTATCGGGGCAGGGATGGCCGGGCTTGTGGCGGCATCATTGCTGAAAGAAGCAGGTCATAATGTGACGGTGTTGGAATCGTCGGAGCGGGTGGGAGGGCGAATTTACACGTTGCGCGCCAATTTCCGGGATGAGCAATATTTAGAAGCTGGTGCGATGCGGATTCCGCATACACATGAATTAACGTGGGCGTATATTCGTAAATTCAACTTGCCGGTGAATGAATTTTTTAACAGTACTCCAAACGACCTTTTGTATGTCCGAGAAGTTCGAGCACGGTTAAAAGAGTATGAAGCTAATCCAGATTTATTCGGTTTTCCTGTCGAACCGCATGAACGCGGCAAGACAGCAACAGAGCTTTTGCAAATGGCGATTCAACCCGTTTTAGACTTTATTAACGAAAACCCGCGAAAGCATTGGCCGATTGTCATTCGCGACCTTGATAAGTATTCAATGGACAGCTACTTGCGATACAATCCGTTCGGCTACCGACTTTCAGGCGGTGCAGTCGATAAGATTAAAGTTATTTTATCGCTTGGTGGACTCATCGAACATTCATTTTTAGAGCTCCTTAGAGAATTAATGATTCTTTTTACCCCGAATATTAAATTTTACGAAATCACAGGAGGAAATGACCAGCTTCCGAAAGCATTCCTTCCGAAATTAAAAGATAACGTGATGTTTAGTCAAAAGGTGCGAAAAATCGTGCAAGAGGATGATCAAGTGAGGATTCATTCTCTTCATACGAAAATTTTAGAGCCATATGAAGTAACTGCTGATTTCGCTGTAATTGCGATTCCATTTTCCGTGCTCCAATTCGTTGAAATTGAGCCGCACAACACATTTTCCTACAACAAATGGAAGGCCATTCGTGAATTGCATTACGTCGGTTCGACGAAAACGGGCATTCAATTTAAAAATCGCTTTTGGGAAAAAGAGGGGATGTACGGTGGCAAAACCGTTACGGACTTGCCAATTACGTATGCGCAATACCCGAGTCACAACTTAGGAATCACCGGATCTGGCGTCATTTTGGCGAGTTACACGTGGGAAGATGATGCAATTCCGTGGGATAGTTTAGATGATGAATTCCGGCTCGAATACGCACTGAAAAATTTAGAAACGATTCACGGGAGAAAGGTCGTCCGAGAATTTGAAACGGGGATGAGCTTTAGCTGGGTTCGAAACCCTCATTCAGCCGGCGCCTTCACGATGTTTAAAGCGGGGCAAGTGACCGAACTTTCTCCCTATATTTCAACACCTGAAGGAAGAATTCACTTTGCTGGCGAGCATGCTTCGACCCAACACGGATGGATTCAAGGTGCCATTGAATCAGGGATTCGGGCAGCTCATGAAATTCACTATCGGCCAAACGAAGGGAGTAAATAAAGAAGGGGAGGTTGAGTCAATAAAGTCATGAAAAAATGACTTTTTGAGGCTCCTGCCTCTTTTTTGGTTTTTGGATTTAACATTTTAGCCAGTGTGCCCAATGCAGAAGCAAACACGTCCCGTGTAAGTACGGAAAGCATCCGCCAAAAAAACTACCTTTTAAATTGAACAAGAATGGGTGTCCCAGCTACTTTTCGGACACCCACGCTTTTATTGATGCATAAAATAGTAGTTTAACCCGATAAATAGTAGAATAATCGTGACAACGACGATTGCTTCTTTTTGAAATTTTCTCCTTTCATTTTTCACATGCAGTTCCATTTCTTTGACGTCTTTTTCCATTAAAAATAGTCTCCATTAAAATTTATTCGTTACGTGCTAAAAAGATAAAACTAATCATCGCAAGGAGTAACCTTTTATTTTGTGGAGAAAGCCCATCACTTATTTCGATTAAGTCATTATGAACATCTCGAAACGTTTTTGTCGCTTCAAAAGGAAAATAGCCGTTCAAGAAATGTGCCCATATGTTGCCTTCCCTGTCTTTTAACGTAAAATCGCCTGTAAAACTATTTACTTCAACCGGAAGGAGGCGTTCCCCGTGACCATCCAGAAGTTCCCCTTTTATATTTACAAAGCTTTTGAAGTCTTTTTGTATGTATGTTCCGATTTCATATCCTTCCTGATCCATTACGGTGAGAACGGTCTCTTTCCATCCTTTTCGTTTATAGGTAGCCATCAATGACCCATCATGGGAGAAGATTCCGTATGTTATCGGAATATAATAGGAAATATCTTTTGAGAAGATAAAGAATGGATACAAGTATATCGGTATGTGAACCGGCTTCGCCAATCCGAGAAATCGTCCATCTTTTTGGAAGATTAATAGGCGAGGTACAGAACCGACATCCTTCTTCACGACAAAGTGATCGGAATCGATAATCGGAATTTCCGCATCTTCAATGTTTAAATCTTTCACTCTCGCATAATGACGTTTGTTAACCATTCCCGTGATGAATAACATGAGCCCCATGATGCCAATGGACACGAGGGTTAGCCAATCTTCCCCGTCATTTGGTCTATCGATGAAAAAGACGACAATTCCTAATAAAAACACGATCCCTGAAAAAGAAAGAGAAGTTTTCACTCGTTTTTTATACATTTCTGTAACCATTAGTTCAAAAACTCCCTAATAAGAAAAATGTTAACATTGGTAATTATATACTATTTTTTATAAATCTAGTAAATATTTTCGTTTTCTTTATGGTTCTGATTCTTCCGATGCAAAAAGACATATCGGCTATTCTACAAAACTTTCTTCAGAAAATGAAATGCACCTCACGTTATTTCTTAATTTCTGTACGTAAACCTATAAGAATGACGAATGAAACGAAAGAAACAACGCAGGGTTAGGGTCTGTACTCTGATAAATAAAAAATATACCATTGTTGACAATACATAGATGGTATGGTAAGTTTTTCTATAACGTGAAAATCGTAATCATTACGATTTAATACATTTCAAGAAAATCATCGTGTAAAGGAAAGAGGCCATGAAGCAGGAAGTTGATTTTATTAAATTTAGTCCAACGCAAAATATGACCATTCTCGTAAAAATGAATTCTCAAACAGTAGAGTATGAACGCATCGCATCACAAATGATGTCATATGACCATGTATATGCTGAGCAAGTTGGTTTCATCGAAAAGGCGAAGAATCATGAAGCTGCTGCTCATTTACAAATGGCTGGGGGCGAGTTTTGTGGAAATGCTTGTATGGCCTTGGCCGTTTATCTTGCATCTGAGCAAGGATTAGAACAAGGTGTTTGGAAAGAAATTCTGTTAGAGTCATCAGGCACTGATAGATTAATAAGATGTCAGGTGAGAAGAAAAGCAGATGAATTTTACTGCCAAGTTATGATGCCGATTCCCGAACGTATTGAACAAAAAACAATCAAGTATGATGGAGACGAATTGGATATTGGGATCATTAGATATCAGGATTTCATCCATATTGTGATAGAAGTAGAGGAGTTTAGCCAAAAAGTAAAGGAGAAAGCACAATCATTAGCCGAACTGCTAGGAGTGACTGTAGGATCCAAATTAATTGGCATATTGCTATATAAGTCGAAATCAGGTGAAATGGCCCCGCTTATTTACGTTCCCCTTGTTGACAGCATAGTTTGGGAAAGAGGGTGCGGCTCAGGCACGGCATCTTTAGGAGCATATTTGGCATGGAAAAATGAACATAAAAGAAATCTTTCCGCAACGATTTGCCAGCCAGGTGGTGAAATGAAAGTAGTGGCTACTTGCCAAGAAGGGAATTTAACTAGCATTTCGATTGAAGGAGGTGTTGGAATCGTCGCACAGGGGAAGGCGTTTATACAAATTTAATACCCAAATGATAAGGAGGAAAACGATTGGTTGTATTACAAACGTTTCAAGAAACGTTAGATTCGTTTTTAGCAAAGTTTAACGAACTAGTGGGAAAGCATGATTATACGACAAGTCATTATTCTCAATTGGAGCATTTAATTAACGAATACGCTCATTTTATAACGAATGAAAAAAATCAAAAGGTTTGGGAGCAATTAGAACTTCAAAAAATGAGCGAATGGAATCAGCTTCTGGCGGATTTAAGAAAACAATCAGCACGAGCTGTTGCGATGATGGAAAAATATCGTGCTTTAAAGTTACGAGATGAAAAAGTAGAAATCACCGATTATTTTCAAAATATCGAATCATGCATAGAAGAAGAGTTCGGTAGTTTTCGAATTTCCTTTGATTCAAAAGTATTATTAGTAGGATCGGGTGCATTTCCAATGACTCCCTTATTAATCGCCAAACGCACCGGAGCGGAAGTAGTTGGCATCGATATTGATGAAGAGGCTATTAATCTTGGCCGAGATGTCGTGGAAAGATTGGGGAGAGGACTGAACATAAAGTTAGAAAAATCATCGGTGGAAGATCTTGAACTTTGTCGAGATCTCACCCATGTAATTTTTAGTTCAACGGTTGAAAGCAAATACGACATATTAGACCAATTATATGAGTCGACTGATGAACAAGTTGTAGTCGCGATGAGATATGGGGATCAGTTAAAATCTTTGTTTAATTATCCAATGAGAGAAGTGGATGAAAATAAGTGGCGGTTAGTTGAGAATGTAATACGCCCAAATCAAATCTTTGATATAGCTCTTTACAAAAAAATATTTTAATAGAAAGGGAGGTTTTTATGAGTGGATTTCAACGAGTACTACTATTAGGAACTGGGCCTACATCTATTCAATTGGCGGTCACGTTAAAAAAACAGTTGAATTGCGATGTAGGGATCTCTGGTAGGGAATCTGTTCGTTCAGAAAAAGTCTTTAAAGCTCTTGAGTCAAGTAATCACCTCATTCAAGCGAGTGTTCAAAACGAACAGCATCAAGCTATGGCAGGGCAGTGCTACGTAGACAAAGTATTTAAAGGATATGAAACGATTCAAGGTGATTGGGATACGCTTATCTTTTCGGTAACAACCGATGCTTACATGGATGTATTGAAGCAAATAAGTGACGATCTTTTAAAACAAGTTAAATGCGTTGTTTTAGTTTCGCCCACTTTCGGTTCAAATCGTTTAGTGAAAAACTATATGAGACGTATGAATCCAAATGTAGAAATAATAAGTTTCTCCACCTACTTTGGTGATACGCGTTGGATAGAGAATCAACCACGTAATCATGTGTTAACAACTGGTGTGAAGAAAAAAATTTACCTCGGATCAACGCATTATTCATCTGAGAATGTCGATCAATTGCGCCAGCTATATGAAAGATTAGGAATAGCTTTGGAAATAATGAAGTATCCGATTGAGGCAGAAACAAGAAACATCTCTTTATATGTACACCCGCCGTTATTTATGAACGATTTCTCATTACGTGTGATATTTGGGGAGCTCGAGACGAAAAAATATGTCTACAAAATTTATCCAGAAGGGCCGATTACACAAAATTTAATTGAAGAGATGCTAGCCCATTGGAAAGAAATTATAACGATAATCGAAAAAATGAATATACAAAGCATCAATTTGCTTAAATTCATGATTGATGATAATTATCCGGTAAGACAGGAAAATTTATCTCGAAAGGATATTGAAAGTTTCAATCATTTGCCGTCTATTCATCAACAATATTTATTGTACATACGTTACACCTCTCTGTTGATTGATCCATTTTCCGAACCGGATGAACAAGGGAAATATTTTGATTTCTCTGCGGTTCCATTTAGAAAAGTATTTGTTAACAAGGAAGGATATTGGGATATACCGAGAATGCCTAAGGAAGACTATTATCGCGTCAAAATCATTCAAGGGATTGCCAACTATTTAAAGGTGGATTGCCCAACGATTGACCGCTTCATTGAAAGATATGAAAGAAAAATTGACCAATTCGCTAGATCTCATAGCGGTGAATTGCGATCTCATGCTTTTACTGCTCAAAATTTTGAAGAAGACTTGCAAATGATTTGCGATGAATTTGAAAAAGGTTATAAGGAAAAAAGTAAATCATAAAGTCGTTTACACTTTAAATAGGAATGATTTCGATTTAATTTGAGTACATTTAAAAATGTTGATTTATTGAATTGTAAAAAGGAGAGTCATACATGCTTGGGAAAAAAATGAAGATTGTGTCTTTAATATGTATCGTCTTATCAGTGTTAGTTGCTTGTTCTTCCAATTCGGCAACCACGGACAGTGAAAGCAGTAATAAGGATTCCAATCAAAACGAACTAGTTATTGCAACGACTAAAGACATTAATGATATGAACCCACATTTGTATGCAGGTTCAATGCCAGCACAAGGGATGGTCTTTGAATCGCTAGTTGAAAATACAGAAGATGGAATTAAACCGCTGCTTGCAGAATCATGGGACGTTTCGAACGATGGAAAAGTTTACACGTTTCATTTGAGGAAAGACGTAAAATTCCACGATGGGGAGCCGTTTAACGCGGAGGCCGTGAAGAAAAATATTGAAGCGGTACAAAAAAATGCAGAAAAGCATTCTTGGATTAAATTATCGTCTAAGTTAGTTAGTTGTAATGTAATCGATGAGTATACAGTTGAGTTAGTATTATCAGAGCCTTATTATCCAACGTTGCAAGAATTATCTCTGACAAGACCTTATGTTTTTATATCGCCGAATGATTTTGTTGATGAGGGAACAAAAGATGGAGTGCAGGGCTATCATGGTACAGGTCCATATGTATTAAAAGATCATCAAGTGGATGAGTATGCTACGTTTGAAGCGAATGAAAGCTACTGGGGCGGAGTACCTTCAATTCAAAACATTACGTTTAAAGTACTTCCATCAGGAGAAACAACCTTTTTAGCATTGCAAAAAGGAGAAGTCAATTTTGTATTTACAGATGATCGAGGTGTCGACAGCATCGATGTGGAAGCTATGAAACTACTGGAGGACTCCGGAAAATATCAAATTGTTAAAAGCGAAGCGATGAATACGAAAATGATTGTAGCTAATAGCATTAAACTTGATAGTCCGATTCATGAAACGGCTGTCCGTGAAGCGATTTGGTATGCAATCGATCGAAAAACCATTAGTGAAGATATTTTAAATGGAACGGAAACCGTAGCCCATACATTATTCTCACAGAACATTCCGTATGCGGATGTTGAGTTGAAACAAAGAGGATTCCAGTTAGACAAGGCAAAAGAAATTTTAGACAAAGCTGGCTGGACTATCGAGACGGGGGCTGAAGTTCGAACAAAAGAGGGAAAAAAACTAGCAATGAAATTATATTTTGATAGTAACTCTCCTTCTCAAAAGGCGGAGGCAGAATTGATTCAAAGCTATTTGAAGGAGATTGGTATTGAACTGGAAATTCTTGGAGAAGAATCTACTTCGATTGCCAACCGAAGATCAACAGGTGATTATGAATTATTATTCAATCAAACATGGGGATTAGCTTACGACCCACAAAGTACAATTGCTGCGTTTACTTCGGAGTCCTCTTACTTGCACAGCACAAGCGGCATTGATGAAGCAGAGGAACTCTATGAAAATATCGAAAACGTAATGATTTCAACTGACGAGGAAGAAAGAAAATCATTATATGAAAATATTTTGACCATTGTTCATGATGAAGCAGTCTTTATTCCAATTACGAATGGACAAATGACGATCATTGCACCTAAAAACTTAAATGGTATTTCCTTCAAGCAAACACAATACGAGCTACCATTTGAGCAAATGTATTTTGAATAAGATTGTTGATTCTTAATCGTTTCGAGATATAAATCGCTGTTTCAAAAAGGGGTTGCCCATGCCATCAAGGTTACGGAAACTAATCCGTCCCTACTAGTAGACACGTCTTGGGCACTCCTTATTTATTCGTCTATTTTCGAAAGGAGCGTTGAGTAGGGAAGTGATAGCTCATCAAACCTTACGAATATTACTATATCGAAATGGTTTTCACTTAGGAGGTTTCTATGGGAATTTACATATTGAAAAGGATATTGGTGTCAATTCCTTTGCTTTTAGTCATATCGTTTTTAACGTTTGTCTTAATTAACCTTTCCCCTCTAGACCCAGCTGAAGTGGTACTGCATGCGCAAGGTGTTCCGAAAATAACCGAAGAATTAATGGCTCAAACGAAAGCTGAGCTCGGGTTAGATCAACCATTCATCATTAGGTATTGGGATTGGCTCATAGCTTGTCTACAGTTGGATTTCGGTCATTCATATGTGACTGGAGAGCCGGTTTGGTCCTTAATAGCTCCTGCTTTTTTAAATACAGCAAAACTAACGATCGTTTCATCCTTTTTCATTATTTTGTTATCCATTTTTTTAGGTGTAGTTTGTGCATTACGAGAAGGAACGATTGTTGATCAATCGATTAGAAGTGTTTTATTTTTCTTAGCTACCATGCCGTCGTATTGGCTTGCGTCCCTCATGATTTGGTACTTTTCTGTTCGATTGGACTTGTTTCCAACCAATGGGATGGATTCCTTTAGAAGTTATATTCTCCCTGTTGCTGTGATTACCGTCAGTTATGTGGGCATTTATTTCAGGGTGGTAAGGAGTTCCATGTTAACGCAATTAAATGAAGATTATGTACTTTATGCTAAGGCATGTGGTGTCCCTAATCGGAAGATCACCCTACATATGCTGAGAAATGCTTTACAAGTTGCGATTTCGGTTTTTTGTATGGCAATCCCTATTATATTGGGAAGCACAGTCGTAATCGAGAATGTTTTTGCATGGCCTGGGTTAGGAAGTTTAAGCGTAAGGTCCATTCTAAGTAGAGATTTCCCCATTATTCAAGCTTACGTTTTGATATTAGCTGTCTCATTCGTGTTATTTAACACTTTGTCCGATATTATAAATGCGGCGATGAACCCGAAATTAAGGAAGGGATTGTAAATGAACTTATTGAGGAATTTAAGCAAAGATCGATTGGCCACCGCTTGTTTTATCGTCATCGTTCTTACAATAATTGTTGGACTTTTCGCTCCTTATCTCGCACCACATGACCCTTATGAAGTAAATATGAAGCTAAAATATGCTCCCCCTTCTTGGGAGTATTTATTAGGTAACGATCATTTAGGAAGATGCATTTTATCTAGATTAATGTATGGTATTCGTCCAAGTGTTTTATGGGTTCTCGCATCATTATTCCTGTCTGTATTGATTGGGGCAATTGTCGGGTTTATTGCGGGGTACTTTCGAGGAAAAGTGGATTTTCTTATCATGAGAATTTGCGATATTATGCTTTCCTTCCCTGGGTATGTGATGACATTGGCGATTGTTGGGATTTTAGGAGTCGGGTTAAAGAACATATTAATAGCGTTTATATTGATGAAATGGGCCTGGTTTGCTCGTGTAATCAGAACGTCAGTCATGCAGTATGCGGACTTGGATTTTGTTAAATTTTCTAAAGTTGCTGGAGTAAGTAATGTGAAGATCTTATGGCGGCATATTGTTCCAGTTACCCTTTCTGATATTGCCGTCATTGCAAGTGGATCAATGGGTTCTATGATTTTGCAAATTTCAGGATTTTCATTTTTAGGTCTTGGTATTCAAGCGCCACATGCTGAATGGGGGATGATGCTCAATGAGGCAAGACAAGTAATGTTCTCAAGACCTGAGCTAATGTTAGCACCAGGACTAGCCATTATTATTGTCGTATCTTCCTTTAACTTCTTATCGGATGCTTTACAAGTGGCGTTAGATCCTAAGTTATTAAATTCTAGAAATAGGTACGAAAGAAAAAAGGTGTTATCAAGGGAAAGAAGTGATAAGGCTTATGAATATTCTAGAAGTTGAAAATTTGCAAGTAATGGATAAAAACACGGGGAAAATCATTATCCATAACAGTTCATTTCATCTTAAGAAAGGTGCTTGCCTTGCCATTGTAGGGGAAAGTGGAAGTGGTAAATCTGTCACTTGTCGGTCCATTATGAGACTACATAAACCTTGGATTCAACAGTCAGGGAACATCTATTTTAAGGGAGAAAATTTAAATCAACTATCTGAAAAAGAAATGAGAAAAAAAAGAGGAAAAAACCTTTGTATGATTATGCAAAATGGCATGAGCGCTTTCGATCCATCTTGCGTGATTGGGGTTCAATTAAACGAAATCCTCGTTGAGCACTTCCGGTGGAGTAAATATGAAATAGAGGAAAGAATCAAAAAGGCCCTGGAGAGTGTTATGTTAAAGAATCCCTTAGAAGTTATGAATAAGTTCCCACACCAATTATCAGGTGGAATGCTTCAGCGAATCATGATTGCTTTAGCACTCTTGTTAGAGCCAGACGTTATGATTGCTGATGAACCGACAACGGCACTGGATACAGTCTCACAATATGAAGTTGTCGAACAGCTTATTCATATACGTGAACGAATGGAATGTTCAATGATTTTTGTCTCCCACGATTTAGGCGTAGTTAAAAAAATAGCAGATGATGTTTTGGTTATGAAGGACGGGAGGATTGTTGAAAGAGGAGATATCCAACGTGTTTTTTCAGAAGTGACTCATGAATATACTCGATATTTAGTTTCTACAAGGCATGCCGTAAGTAGTCATTTTAAGAAAATAATGGGGAGAGTTTGAAAATGCTGAAAGTTGACCGAGTGGAAAAAAGCTATCAAAAAGGTGGATTATTTTCAAGGGAAAAGCAGATCGTCTTAAAAAATATTCGTTTTGAATGTAATAGCGGCGAATGTCTCGGCATCATTGGAGAAAGTGGAAGTGGAAAATCAACGTTAGGCCGACTAATCGTTGGAATTGAAAAGCCAGATCGCGGGTCCGTTTTATTTGAAGGGAAAAATATTCGAGATCGAAACGTACGATCAGGAAATATAAGTGCTGTATTTCAAGACTATACCTCTTCAATCAATCCATTTTTTACGGTGGAAGAAGCCATTAGGGAACCGTTGAAAGAACAGAAAAAAGGACAAAAAGAAATCGAATACAAAATCGACCATCTATTAGAACAGGTTGGATTAAACGCTTCTTATCGAAAGAAATATCCCCATGAACTTTCAGGAGGAGAAGCGCAAAGGGTGTGTATAGCACGAGCGATTTCAACTGAACCGAAATGCATTTTGTTAGATGAAGCGATTAGCTCTTTAGATGTATCGGTTCAGATTCAAGTACTAGATTTATTTAAAATGCTAAAAAAAACCTACAATATGAGCTATATTTTCATCACCCATGATATACAAGCTGCCGCTTATATTTGCGACAGAGTTCTTTTTTTAAAAAATGGACAAATCGTAGAAATGGTTCAAATTGAACATTTGCGAGATGTACAGTCTGATTATGCTAGAAACTTATTACAAAAGATTATCACGTTTTAATCGATTCGCGTGTGAAATGGTGACGGCAAACTAAAGGGTAGATTTTTCAATATTCGAGTTTGGCACTATTTAAAAAAATGCCGGGAGCTTCAAAACGATAGAAAATGTCATGTTTTTGTGTAGGAGGAGAAGAAGTTTGAACGGAGCAATGTCTTGGCCTTTTTTACGTCTATATTTGTTGGTCTTTCTTTACTTTAGTGCCAATGCTATTCTCAATGTAATCATTCCTTTACAGGGGGAGGCATTAGGAGCAAGTAATACGACCATTGGATTAATTATGGGAGCCTATTTGTTTACGACCATGTTTTTGCGTCCTTGGGCTGGGTATATGATTCAAAAATATGGACCGATAAAAGTATTACGCACGATTCTTATAATTAATGGGTTCGCCTTAATCTTATATACATTTACTGAGTTAGGCGGCTATTTAATTGCCCGTATGTTACAAGGGGTGTCGACCGCCTTTTTCTCTATGGCGTTACAGATTGGAATTATTGATGCGCTTCCAGAAAAGGATCGCTCACAAGGAATATCGTTATATTCATTATTTTCCTATATACCGGGTATTATCGGTCCTTTAATAGCGTTAGGAATTTGGCAAGAAGGGATGGACTCCTTCACTTTGGTGATGGTGGTCATTGCCATCTTAACAGGTCTGTTTGGCTATAGTGCGAAGATGGACAAGAAGGAGACCTCGTCTACTACTGAACACGCTGAACCAAGCGGAAGAATGATGAAATCGTTCAGTCAGCTGTTCAAAAATCCTTTCTTATTTAAAAGTAGTGTATTGATGCTAGTAGGATCCATAGTATTCGGTGCGATTACAACTTTCATCCCTCTGTATGCAACCCAATTAAAAAATGGGAATGCGGGGATTTATCTCATGCTACAAGCTGGAACCGTTGTGGTGGCACGCTTTACTTTACGAAAGAAGATTCCTTCAGATGGTAAATGGCATTCTGCTTTTATGATGTCGACGATTTTAATGCTTTCAGTAGCCGCTTATTTTGTCAGCTTTTCGATTATAGGCGGAGTTGTCTTTTTCTATGTTGGAGCCATTTTAATGGGAATTGCTCAAGCACTCCTTTATCCAACGTTAACAACTTATTTGACGTTTGTATTGCCAAAAACGAATCGCAACGTATTATTGGGATTATTTATTGCTATGGCCGATTTAGGAGTATCTTTAGGTAGTGTGATGATGGGACCGTTAGCTGATTTATCTTCTTACTCGTTTATGTATTTCGTTTGTGGATGCTTAAGTTTGCTCATGATATTTTTTGCGTATGATCGGAGGAAAGTGTTAGAGATAACGGATCAACGCTGCTTTTATAAGAAAGACGGCTATTGATGATAAGTGGCGAGATGGGAGCCAGGAATGTCAAAAATAAAAGATGATGATGTATTCTGAAAGTAATAGGTTTCGGGTGAACAAACACCCGATTCCTCTCTATTTCATGTTAAAGGCACGTAAACCCTTCTTTCTGGAATTAGTAGTATATAACCATTGGTTTTTGGTGGATTTAATGGTAAATAATACATGTAATATAAGTTTTCAACAATATTTTTCATAAAATAGACGGATAGTATGATAGAATGAAAGAAAAAGGGGTGGTGGGTTGGGTGGACATTGCAACGAAAGAACTACTGAATAACATACTTTTTATTATTTTCCCTCTTTTATTTGTTCAAATCATCTATTCACCTGCGCGAACAAAAATGTTTGAGAAGATACGAATTTGGTTAATTCCACTTTTACCCGCTTCTTCAATCATTCTTTGTATGCTTTATCCGATTGCGGATTTACATGCGTTTGACTTCCGAACGATCCCTATCATTATTGCAGGGTTATATGGAGGTTTTCGTTTAAGCTTCATCTTGTTCGGAATTTATATGGTGTTTCAATTATTTTTTGTGACAGGTTTTGATTACTTTTTATCCTTTATGTTTAACCTCATTTTCTTTTCTTTCGTACCACTATTTTCAAAACGATTTATCCAGGCAACGATAACAATGAAATTAATAATTAGTATAGGAATGGCGTTTGCCGCATCAATTTTAAACCTATTGTTCGTTCGATGGAGATTAGGAGAGATGATTGACGACGGATTAGCTGCCGAATTTATAGCTGGTCATATGATGGTCATGATAATCGTTGTACTCCTGATCGAAATGATCGTACAAAATATATTCCTTGAACAGCGTTTAATTAAAGCAGAGAAAGTCGAAGTCGCGAGTCATTTAGCGGCCAGTATTTCCCACGAAATTCGCAACCCTTTGACGGCATCGAAAGGCTTCATGCAGCTTTTATATGAAGATGTTCCGAAGTCTCGACATGAGTATCTTAATATTGCCATTCAAGAATTGAATCAAGCTGAATCAGTCATTCGTAATTACTTAACCTTTGCAAAGCCGAGTTTAGAACGACCAGAAGCTATTTCTGTGACGGACATTGTTGAAACGGTAATTGGCATAGCCGAGCCATTAGCGGCGGAACATGAAGTGAAAATTAACTATGATCAGGCAAATTTATCGATTCATGTGCTAGGCGATCGAATTCGGCTACAACAAGCCCTTTTAAATATTGTGAAAAATGGGATTGAAGCGATGCCGAATGGAGGAGAACTGACGATTGACCTTCAGATGAAAGATTCAGTCGTTACGATTGAAGTCAAAGACACGGGCATTGGAATGAGTACGGAACAAATGAACCGATTAGGAGAGCCATACTTTTCGACAAAAGAAAAAGGTACAGGGCTTGGCATGATGGTTACGTATCGTATTATTCAAACGATGCAAGGGCAAATTATCGTAACGAGTGAAAAACAGAAAGGAACATCGTTCACCGTCGAAATCCCTGTACATGAACGAGCTTCTTAAAGAAGAGGAATTTTCGCTCACACTCGCGAAGTAATGACTAAACCATTTTATAAGAGGTGATGGGATTGTTAGTAAAAGGGAATTACATTCAGCGGGAAGAAGTTGTTTACGCCACAGAATCAATGACGTTAAAAGAAGCACTCCATTTGCTTTATGAATCCGGCTATCGTTGCATTCCGGTTTTAGACTCAGATGAAAAAACGTTTTTAGGAAATGTGTATAAAGTACATATTTTAGAAGAGGGAGAAGCAGCATACCATAAGCCTGTTCGTGAAATATTACGTGATCAGCAAGCCATTATTGAAGAAGAAAGTTCGTTTCTTGATATCTTTTTAACCATTCGTCGCCTTCCTTTTTTAGCAGTCGTCAACGAACATCAAGACTTTCTCGGTATTTTACCTCACTCCAAAGTCATTGACTTTTTAGAGGACTCTTTAGCCAACAAAAATGGAGGAGTCACCTTTACGCTTGCGACGAATGATTACGCTGGAGTACTCGCTAAAATTTTAAAAATCATAAATAAATACTCCTCGGTAAAAAGTGTACTGTCTCTAGACAGTGAAGCGCAAAACGTTCGCCGCATTATGGTCACCCTACCGAAAGGACTCGACTTCGAAAAAACGGAAAAAATAAAAGAAACGTTAGAAAAAAACGGCGTTCGGGTAGTGTACACGAATCATAAATAAAACAGAGAGAGTTTCGATTCTCTCTGTTTTTTGTTTTGGATTATCTTAAATGATTCGAATAAGGGTCATAAATTCCAAAAATCAACAAAATGCAGATAGAGAATATGAAAATACCTACTCCTATTAACATTTTTCCGATCCTCTTATCATTTTGTTTTATAGAAACGATTCCTAGAAATGTAAAAACGATGGATAACGGAATGAAAACCAGGCCTAATCCGATGTTCATTAAATCCTCCTTCAAAAAGAACTTATTTTCTTGGGCTATACAATATTTTACCATTATATTGAAAATGATAAATAGATCAATTGGTTTTTTGTGGTAATATTATGTGTGAGAATACGCTAACAGTAATAACTCACATTAATGGAAGTATGGAAGGGAGTAGGTCATGAGAGGAGTAGCGTGGATATTCATATTCATTTATTTAGCCGTAACAGTTTTATGGATTATGAATTCATCCATTTTATTTTCAGGTCTTGGTATAACTGTGTGGTTGATCTTAACATTAGCAGGATTTGTAGTAAGTAAGAAATTAAAAGAAACGCCGTTATCACAAAAAGGAATTCTATACTCTAGTTGTTTCATGGTTTTTTTATTCATTACGACAGGGGTTATTGAATGGGCTGTTTCGTCAATGCCATAAATCAGAAAAGCAGAAGGTCAATTCTTCTGCTTTTTCTTTTATGCTCACCCTCCCGATTTCCTCTCATACACTATAAAGACAAAACGAATGGCTTAAGTGGACGAGCAAAAAAGGAGAGGGTGTAAGTGAAAATTAAATTTGAGCATATATTTGCGTTTGCACTGCTAGCGGTTTTATCCGCTTCGCTATTTATCTTTCATGACAATCGAGATGTTGTCAATCAGTTAATTGTTGCTTTAGTAGGTGGTTTTAGTGCGATTACGGCCTACTTTTTTACAAAACATCGCCCAGGGGATGACGATTAATTCGATTTCGTTAATTGGTCGATGATGATGGCAACGACAGTCCCGAGTACGAGGCCGTTATTTAATAACGACGTAATCATCGGTGGGATGTTAGCAAAGGATTCTGATGAAACAAACATTGCACCGATTCCTGTGAAGAGGGCAATGCCGATGATGTATCGGGCTCGTTTTTGATCGGGCATTTTATCAAATTCTTCGAAAGCGAGCCCAATCATGCTAGCAAAGATTGAGAAAATGGCCGCATAACCGATCGGGGTTGGAAGTGCAGCAAAAAAGGCCGTGACAACAGGAAATAAACTAATCAAAATGATGAGGATGCTACCGAATATAAATGGGAGTCGCTTATAAATTGTCGTTGTTCCGATAAATCCAGCTGCCCCTGAAATTGGTACACAGCCAATAGCAGAAAAGACCCCGGCTAATAATTGGTTCACTCCTGTCATGAATCCCGCTTCACGGTAACGGTGCACGTTTTGTTGTCCGAACCGTGTCATCACTTGATTCACCACTTGGACACTCGCGATTAAATTGACTAATAATAGCAAAGTGATAAACACTGCAGTCATAATCATACCAGCATCAAAAATAGGAGGTCCAAAAGCAAGGATTTCTGGTAAGGCGACGATACCTTCTGTTTTTTCGATTGGTTTAGCTAAGCCGAATAACGCATACAAAATCCAACCAATACATAAGCTGATGAGAATCGCATACTGCTTGATTTTCTTCGGTCCTTTTTTTAAAAGCAAGAGCGTTAATAAAACGAGCAAAAAGCTGATCAACGTAATTGTTACGTCCACACTATTTTTTCGGTAGCCTACACCAAGCATTCCGTTTAAAAAGGAACCGCTCAATTGCGCTACGAGAAGAAGAAGATACACGCCTGTGACAACGGGGCTGAAAAGGGAAGAAATTTTGTCAATCCATCCGAATGCGCTAAGCAAAAGAAATAAACATCCACTGGCGATTATGCCCCCTTGAATGACTTGAAGGGTTACTTCCGTACTCGAAAACAAGGTCGGTCCTAAACTTGCGTAAATGACAAACACGCCCCACCACAATCCAGCCGGTCCTTCATTTATCGGGAGGCGATGACCGAAAAATACTTGCAGTATACATGATACGCCTAATATAAAAAGTGTACGCTGAATGAGGCCGGCTGTTTCAACCGGATCCATACCGAACGAGGCTGCAACAGCAATCGGCGTAACAATGGAGGAGGCAATAATAAAGACCATCCATTGAATAGCGGAAAATGTATGCTGTACCATAGGGAAACCTTCTTTCTAAATATCGTAATCTATCGTTCTTTGGAAAACATACCATAAATAGGAGGGAGGAACAACAGTCGATAGACGGATTAAATCCTCCCACGAATAAGCACGGAAACTCATTTCAACTACTTTCCTATGATGTATAATAGTAGAGAATATGTGAAAAGATTTCGAGGGATGCATAATGGAAATATTTAATCAAAATATGTTAAACAATTTGTTTTATATTTTAGTAAGTATTTTTGTGCTTTATTTTTTAGCTGATCATATGAAACTCTATCAAAAGAAGAAAATCTATCAGCGTACCGCAATGGTCATTTGTTTTAGCATTCCTTCATTTTTATGTATGCTTTTTCCGATTTTAATCGAACCGAATTGCATTCATGATTTTCGCCAAATTCCCTTTTTAATTGGGACTTTGTATGGAGGATGGGCCGTTGGTTTTCCATTATTAATCCTTTTATTAGCTTTTCGCTTTGCGATTTACGGATTTAATCTGATTACAGTTGCGGTGTATGTGTCAATGTTTATCGCTGCAGCAATGTATTCACGGAAGTTTCGAAAAATGACTCGCTCACACAAGTTGATCATGTCGACGGCTTTAATCTTTTTATTAGCGATTTGGTCGACGTTGATTGCGGTTGTGATTGCCGATTTTGAAATCACATACACATACGTCATTCATTTTATAGTTATCCCGCCGTTTGCTTTAATGCTTGTCGTGTATATTGTAGAAACGTTAAAGGATGCGGTCATCATGCGCTCGAAGCTGATGAAAGTCGAGAAAATGGAGGTCGTTAGTCAGCTAGCGGCCAGTATTTCGCATGAAGTGCGCAACCCACTTACAGTAGTTAAAGGGTTTGTTCAATTGTTAAATTCAAAATCGGTGACAGGGGAAATGCGTGAACAATATGTCTCACTTGCTTTAAGTGAACTGGACCGCGCGACGTCCATTATTGATGATTACTTAACATTTGCCAAACCAGCTCCTCAAAAAGTAGAGAAGATTGCGGTGGATGAAGAGTTGAAAAAAGTGATCGAGATGATGCGGCCGATTGCGAATAATCATTCTGTGCGCATAAATTGGACACTAACGCCAGCTGTAATTGAAGGATGCTCTCAACATGTGAAGCAAATCTTTTTAAACTTCATGAAAAATAGCATCGAGGCGATGGAAGATGGCGGAGATTTACGAATTGAAATGAATAACGACAAAGAAAAGGTCGAAATTTTTATTCAAGATACGGGCGTTGGCATGACGGAAGATCAAATCAATCGATTTGGTGAGCCGTATTTCAGTACGAAAGAGAAGGGGACAGGCTTAGGAACAATGGTCGCCTTAAGACTCATCCAGTCAATGAAGGGCTCGCTTCAAATTAAAAGCGTTCCACAAAAAGGAACGACGTTAATCGTCACATTTCCACTCGTAGAAACGAAAACGAAAATGAAACACGTATCATAATTAGGAAGATAAGTTCCTTAAACAGAAGGTGGCTACTCTAGCAGAAAACGTTCGCCACTATGAAGGTTAATAGATGAAAAAGGGGGCTGTACCGTTTGGACAGCCTCCTGTATTAGTTAGATCGCTTCGACTTTCTTTCCAACGAATGATTTGTTTATCCATACTCTTGATCGCCAACGCCATAGCATGATAAGACCACGCAGCCATTCATCGGCAATGAACGAAATCCAAACGCCGACCAATCCAAAGCCGAGGTGAATGCCGAACAAGTACGAAATTGTCACACTAATTCCCCACATCGATAAAATTCCCATATAAGTTGGGAATACGACATCTCCTGTTGCGCGAAGTGAATTGATAATAACTAAATTAAACGCTCGACCTGGTTCAAGAATAATGGTCAGAAAAATGAGTGTACTCCCCAGTGCGATAATGTCTTCGTTATCGGTAAAAATAGCGAGCAGTTGATGAGAGAAAATACTCATGACAACGGCAATCGCTACCGACGCCACCATGGCGATTTTTAAACTTTTCATGCAGCGTTCATACGCTTCTTCAAATTGTTTTGCTCCAACGAGATGTCCGACGATAATTTGCGTCCCTTGACTTAAAGCGATGCTAAAAAGAAAGATAAACATCATAATGTTTTGGGCATAAATTTTCGTCGTGATCGCTTCAGTTCCCATCATCGTGATGAAATAAAGAATGGCCATTTGTGATAAGTTGTACGCTAAATGCTCTCCAGCCGAAGGAATTCCAATTTTTAAAATATCGCGAAGATGCTTTAGCGGTAACGGGATGATGATGGACCAACTCCAACGAATGGAAATGCGCTTTTTTAAGAGGATAAACAAAATGATAAAACCGATGATGCGGCTAACGACAGTTGAAATTGCTACCCCTGTTACGCCTAATACCGGAATTCCGAACGGCCCGAAAATTAATAAATAGTTTCCGATGACATTTAAGACATTCATAAATATCGTAACGTACATCGTATCTTTCGTATATCCGTAACTACGTAAGACTGCCCCCATTGTCATAAACAAAGCTTGCACGAACGAAAAAACGCCGACGAGCTTTAAATACAAATTCGCTTCTCCAAATAACTCTACTGGAATGTTCATCATGTGAAGGAGAGGAGCACTTGCGAAAAAAACGACGAGACTTAACAATAAACTGAATAGGAAATTCGCGAAAATGGAAACGGTAGATACGTTGACAGCATCTGCTTGCTTATTTGCACCTAAGTATTGGGCAACTAAAATCGCCGTTCCCGTTGCGATAAACCCGAACATAACGATTAAGACGAACAATATTTGATTTGAAACCCCAACAGCGGCCACGGAGTGATCGGAATATTGACTTAGCATTAGTGTATCGGCATTCCCCATCACCATATGAAGTAAAATTTCGATGAAAATTGGCCATGTTAAGGCGAATAAATTCATGCGTTGATTCGGACGATGATTCATGCTGTTTCACTCCCTTACCTGTTACAAACTATTACAAGTTTAAGCAGGAACCCGTATAATGAAAATAGATAAAAACGACTGAACATGTAAAATTCCGACTTCATTGGAGGAGAAATTATGAGCTTGGTATCCTTTACAGTCCCTCCGTTTCCAACCTTCATAAAAGGGGGGGAGGCGGTATTTCGAAAAGGGACGAAACATTTTCGCCGAACTTTTTCTGTATTTGACCTTTTATATGTTAAGTCAGGAGAGTTGTACATTACAGAAGAAGAACAAGCATACACGATACAAAAAGGCGAGTACGTCCTTTTAGTACCAGGCCGTGAGCATTTTGGGCATCGCCTATGCGAAGTAGATACATCGATTTATTGGTTGCATTTTTTGCTACATGAAGAATTTGAGATGGTGACAAAAAGCGGGATCTCGTGGTCCTCAATGGTAAAAGAGGAAGGGACGTTCGTCAAGCCAACGACGTACGAATTTCAAATCCCGCAACACGGAAAAATGGAGCAAGTCGCCTACTTTGAACATCTTTTTCACAATCTCGTGCAGCTAAATGAACAGCAAACGCCCGATGCTTCTTTGCACCAGCAGTTTTTCTTTCAAGAGCTGCTCATGCTTTTGCAAAAAGAAGCGATGCGCATTCCGACAGCAACCGAGCGAGTATGTGAAGCTGCCTTACGATACATTCGCGAGCATTACAAAGAAGAAATGAAAATGGAGGACTTAGCACGTGAACTTCATTTTCATCCTGATTACATTACACGATGCGTGCAAAAAACGATTGGTATTAGCCCAATTCGTTATGCGAACAAATACCGTGTCTCGCAAGCGAAGCATTTACTTTCTACGACGAATTATCGGATAAAAGCAATTGCAAAGGATGTCGGGATTGAAGATTACGCCTATTTTTCAAAGTTATTTAAAAGCATTGAAGGAATAAGCCCAGATGAGTACCGAAAATATGTGCACCGAAAAGCTTAGCATATAAAAAGCCAGCCTCTTAGTAACGAAGCTGGCTTCCTATCATTATTTTTCGCGAATGAAGATTTTGAATCCGAGTGGCTCGACGGTTACTGTTTCCATTGCAGAAACGACTTCATCTGTCCATAAATCGCGTAACGGTCTTTGATTGTTAAGGGACAAATGGAGTGCTTTGTCACGATTATTTAGTATAAAGAGAATGCGCTCATCTCCCGCTTCCTTTTCATACACGATGTAATTTTGCTCGTCATTCGTTTCTACCCATTTAAGCTCCGTGCTCGTAAACGCTTTGTATTCTTTTCGAAGTTGAATTAGCTTTTGAATGTGGCGGAAAAGGTCTCGATCTTGCTTTTCTTCTTCCCAGACCATACATTTTCGGCAGCCAGGGTCATGGTCGCCAGTTAGGCCGATTTCATCTCCGTAATAAATACAAGGGGTTCCGCTATAGGAAAACTGGAACACGTAATGCAATTTTGCCTTTCGTTTGTTGCCGTTACATAAGGTTAAAATGCGCGGTGTATCATGGCTATCAAGCAAGTTAAAGGCGACTTCATGAACCGGCTTTGGATACATGTGATCAATCGTAGTGAGTGTATGACGGAAAGAAGTTGGCGTAATAGCCTCTTTCGCAAAATAATTGATGACCGCATTTGTAAACGGATAATTCATCACCGCATCAAATTGATCCCCTAATAGCCACGGCATCGAATCGTGCCAGATCTCACCTAAAATATAAACATCCGGATTTATTTCCTTTACCGCTTGGCGAAACTCGCGCCAAAATTGATGATCGACTTCATTCGCAACATCAAGTCGCCAGCCGTCAATGTTAAATTCTCTAACCCAATAACGTCCAACTTCTAATAAGTATTCACGTACTTCTTTGTTTTCCGTATTGAATTTCGGCATAAATGGCGTTAACGCAAAGGTATCATAATTAGGCATCGGTTCGGTTTGAACCGGATATTCATGAATGTGGAACCAGTCTTTATACTTTGATTTTTCTCCGTTTTCCAGTACGTCCTGGAATGGAGGGAAGTAGTAGCCACAATGGTTAAAGACCGCATCTAGCATGACTTTAATTCCTTTTTCATGACAAGCATTGACGAGCTTTCGAAACGTTTCTTTATCCCCAAATTGCGGGTCAATTTCCATGTAATCAATCGTATCGTACTTATGATTTGAATGCGCTTTAAAAATAGGGGTGAAATAAATACCTGTAATCCCTAGGTCGACAAGATGGTCTAAATGTTCAATGATTCCTTCGAAGTCTCCACCGAAAAAGTTGGTTGGTGATGGCTCTTCGCTGCCCCACGGCAGTGCACCTTTTGGATTGATGCTTTCGTCTCCGTTTGCAAAGCGCTCAGGGAAGATTTGGTACCAAACAGTATCTTTGACCCATTCGGGCGCATGAAAGCTATCGATTTTATGTACAAATGGAAAACAAAAATAATAAGCAGTATCATCAAGTGGTGCATCGTCAAAAAATCCTTTTTCTGTATAAACGACGGTTTCTTCTTCATTTTGCAGTTGAAAACCGTAACGAAGTCTTCTTAATGGAGGAGCAATTTCTATAAACCAGTAATCAAACCATTCGTCAGTCCCGCTTTTTTTCATGTCACTGAATGAAGGTTGCCACGCTTTGTCTTTCCAATTATATGGATCGCCATGAATGAGGGATACTTTTTCAACATCGTCCTTTTTTGTTCGTAAGCGGATGTGCAAAGTCTTTTCATCGTAGGCGTAAGCGAATTCATTTTTCGGGCGATGGTAAATGGCTTCCTTTTGCATAAGCTAACACTCCTTTTGTGCAATCGTCTGCATTTTTTCTTTAGCGTATGGGAAAAAAAGTGAAGTGTCAACACGATAGAAGATTAAAAATGAATGAAAAACATAAATTCATAGAGTTTTCTAAAAAATAGTTGTCAAAGTTTGAAATTGAATTTATAATAAAAGTACAAGTCGTGCAAACGTTTTCACCAAAGTTGTACTGGTTCTCTTTTTTTATGATTACTGCAAACGTTTGCGCAAATTATTTTATCGTTTCATAGGAGGTCAATCGATGAAAAAGTTTTTATCCATTTTCATGATTGTTGTGCTCGGGTTATCGTTATTAACCGCATGCGGACCGAAACGCGATGCAGAACAAACAGCAAATGAAGGAGAAGGTAACTCTACTGAAATGCCGGAGAAGCTTGTTGTTTGGGTCAATGATGATGAGAAGCAAAAAGAAGCGTTAACAACTATTTTTGAAAAGTACACAGAACAAACAGGCATTGAAATTGAAGCGGTTGCCGTGAATATGTTAGACCAAACGAAAAGCCTTGCGTTAGATGGTCCAGCTGGAAACGGACCAGATGTATTCTTCCAGCCGCATGACCGAATTGGCGATGTTGTCCTTCAAGGATTAGCAGAACCGATTGACTTAGGAGAGGCTGAAAAAGAATATAGCGAAACAGCGATCAATGCGGTTACATATGATGGCGAAATTTACGGAGTGCCGCAAGTCGTTGAGACGTACGGTTTATTTTACAATAAAGATTTAGTATCTGAAGCTCCAACGACAATGGACGAGCTAATGGCTATTGCAAAAGAGCAGACAGACGCATCTGCTGATAAATACGGCTTCTTAATGGAAGCAGCCAACTTCTATTTCGTCTACCCATTCTTTGCTGGTTACGGCGGTTATGTATTTGACAAAGCAGACGGCGCGTACGATGTAAGCAATATCGGTTTAGCGAACGAGGGCGCTGTAAAGGGTGGCGAACTGATCCAATCTTGGTTTAAAGAAGGATACATTCCGAAAGAGATTACAAATGACATTATGAATGGTTTATTCTCTGAAGGAAAAGTAGGCACAGTTATTACAGGACCTTGGAACATTCCAACGTATCGTGATGCATTAGGCGACAAGCTTGGAACTGCTCCACTTCCGTTATTAGATAACGGTGAACATCCGAAGTCATTTGTTGGAGTTAAATCATGGATGCTTTCTTCCTTCTCTGATCATAAAGAGTGGGCTATTGACTTCATGAAATTTATTACAGATTACGAGAATTCTATGCACTACTACGAAGTAGCTGGAGAAATGCCAGCGAACGAAGCAGCGTTAACGGATGAAAAAATTACGAATGATCCGTTAATGGCAGGTTTCGCAGAACAAATTCAATACGGTGAGCCAATGCCAAGTACTCCTCAAATGTCTCAAGTTTGGGACCCAATGGGGAACGCACTTCAGTTCTTAGCAGATGGGGACGATGTGAAATCAGTATTGGAAGAAGCTGTTCAAACAATTCAAGATAACATCGCAGCAAGCGGTGCACAATAATTATAGGAAGTAAAAAATTAGGAGGAGGTGGATAGGGCATGAAGCTGCTATCCACTTCTTCTTTCATCAAGCTTAAGGCGGTGATAGTATGGGAGAACCCGCAATGAAAAATGATAACCATCAAGATGTTTTACAATCAAGAAAACGAATCAATCCAAAAAAGCATAATCCGAATGTCGCCACCTTCCTGTCCATTTTGTTCGCAGGACTTGGCCAAATGTACAATCGCCGATTTGGGAAAGGGATTTTATTTTTCATCATTGAAGCAGCCTTCCTCATTTCGTTTTACGACTTTTTAAATATCGGATTATGGGGACTTTTTACACTCGGTGAAATACCGAAAATTGACCACTCGATCTTCTTACTCGTTCAAGGGTTAGTTTCGGTCATCTTAATAGCATTTGCCATCGTTTTATATTATTTCAACGTCGTCGATGCAAGACGGGAAGCAAAGCGCCTTCAAGCGGGCGAAAAGCTACCGACTTTGGTCGAATCAGTTAAAAATACGTGGGACAATAGTTTTCCGTATATTTTAATTACACCAGGGCTTGTATTGCTCATTTTTATCGTCATTTTGCCGTTGTTATTCATGGTTTCATTAGCATTTACGGACTACAATTTATACAATTCCCCACCTCGTAACCTATTAAACTGGGTCGGCTTTGAAAACTTCAAAAACTTAGCGTCCGTTCCGATTTGGCAAAACACATTCATTAGTGTGTTCTCGTGGACAATCGTTTGGACGGTTGTGGCAACGACGTCTCAAATTGCACTTGGCTTATTTTTAGCCCTATTAGTCAACGACCCACGCATTAAGTTTAAACGATTTATTCGGACTATTTTAATTTTACCGTGGGCTGTACCTGCGTTCGTTACAATCTTAGTCTTTGCGGCTATGTTTAACGACAAATTCGGTGCAATTAACCGAGATATTTTAAGTCAATTTGGGGTCATGATTCCGTGGCTGACTGATCCGTTCTGGGCGAAGGTTGCACTCATTTTAATTCAGACGTGGCTCGGATTCCCGTTTGTCTTCGCGTTATTTACCGGGGTCCTACAAAGTATTTCAAAAGACTGGTATGAAGCAGCTGACATTGACGGCGCATCTCGCTTCCAAAAATTCCGTCATATTACATTTCCGCATGTTTTGTATGCGACAGCACCGTTACTCATCATGCAATATGCCGGAAACTTCAACAACTTTAACATTATTTATCTTTTCAACGACGGTGGTCCTGCTGTTCGTGGTCAAAACGCAGGTGGAACAGATATCCTTATTTCGTGGGTGTACGACCTTATTTTTACAACGAACAACTACAACATGGCTGCGGCCATTACGATCATCATCGGACTACTCGTAACGGGATTTGCCATCTTCCAATTCCGTCGCACGCGTTCCTTTAAAGAGGAGGGGAACATCTAATGAATGTCAAATTAAAATCTCGATTAGAAGTTTCATTTATTTACTTATTCATTGCGTTTATGTTCGTCATCATTGCCTATCCACTCCTTTGGACAATCGGCATGTCGCTCAATCCAGGAACAAGCCTATATTCGGCGAAGCTCATTCCTGAAAACGCCTCACTGGAACATTACAAATGGCTATTCACAAGTCCACAAAGTGACTATTTAATCTGGTACAAAAACAGCTTAATTGTCGCATTAGCCAACAGCGTGCTATCGGTCTTTTTCACCGCGCTCATCGCGTACGCCTTTTCGCGCTACCACTTCGTTGGGCGAAAATACGGCTTATACACATTCTTAATCTTGCAAATGTTCCCTGCGTTAATGGCGATGGTGGCCCTCTACATCTTATTAAACATGCTTGGGCTACTCGACTCATTAACAGGCTTAATCATCGTCTACGTCGGAGGACAAATCCCATTTAACGCGTGGCTCGTAAAAGGCTACTTCGACACCATTCCGAAAGAACTCGATGAAGCAGCACGCATCGACGGAGCAGGACACTTAGGCGTCTTTTTCAAAATCATGCTCCCACTTGCCAAGCCAATACTAGCCGTCGTGGCCCTCTTTAACTTCATGGCGCCATTTACGGACTTCATCTTGCCAAGTATCTTACTAAGAAGCCCAGAAAAATTCACACTAGCACTCGGCTTATTCAACTTTATCAACGACCAATTCGCCAACAACTTCACGCGATTCGCGGCCGGAAGCATTCTAATCGCCGTCCCAATCGCCGCCGTCTTCCTCTTCCTCCAGCGCTACCTCATCTCAGGCCTAACAGCCGGAGGAACAAAAGGATAAGAAAAACCCAGCACATGCTGGGTTTTTTCTTTATAGTAGATGGCGAGGAAGGAGATCCGCGTATAGGTGTGAGATCCGCGCACATAGAGAGAAGAGTCCGCGCATAGGAGATTGGAATCCGCGCATAGGTGAGAGGTGGGCGCGCATAGGTGTGAGGTGGGCGCGCATAGGGAAGAAGAGTCCGCGCATAGGTGTGAGATTCGCGCGCATAGGTGTGAGATTCGCGCGCATAGAGGAGTGGAATCCGCGCATAGGTGTGAGGTGGGAGCGCATAGGGAAGAAGAGTCCGCGCATAGGGGAGTGAAATCCGCGCATAGAGGAAGAGCAGTGCGCATAGAGGGTCTGAAGTCGCGCATAGGTGTGAGATCCGCGCGCATAGGGGAGTGAAATCCGCGCATAGAGGAGAAGAGTCCGCGCATAGGGAAGAGTAGTGCGCGCATTGAGGAGAACAGTCCGCCCACAGGAGAGTGCCCCCCGCACATAGAGAGTCCTCACTCACGAATCGAAAACTAGAGTACAAGAAAGATCCATCTATTAAAATCATTCCTTTTCTTAAGTCGTAACTACTTGTCTAATAAAGTACCAACCATTTCTAGTAAAATTTTTCCTCGATTATTATAATGAAAGTAGTAAAGAAAAAGTTAGGGTGTCGTTTATGGAGAAAGTGAACTGTTTTCAATGTAAATATTTTTACGTAACGTGGGATCCAGCACATCCGAGAGGGTGTAAGGCTTATCAAATGAAGTCGAAGGCAATACCGTCCGTTGTTGTACTACGTGCATCAGGTCAACCTTGTCTAAAATTCAAAAGGAAATCAGAATAATTATGAATGTTTTCAAGCATTTAAAGCTTAGTGTAACGTTAATGGTTCTAGTCGCGCTGATTGGATCGGTCGGATTTAAGATATTTGAAAAAATCTCCTTTTTTGATGCGTTTTGGCTCACGGTGATTACGGTTTTAACGGTTGGGTACGGCGATGCGGTCCCTCTTACATTTGAAGGGAAAGTATTTGCACTATTAATCATTCCCATTAGTATTGGTATCGTCACTTATGTCATCGGATCCGTCACAGCTATAATCATTGAAGGTGAATTTTCACAAGCAGTAAGGAGACGAAAGATGGAAAAAGAAATTGATAAGATGAACAATCATATGATCATTTGTGGTGTAGGCCGTGTTGGGGAACAAGTTATGCTTGAACTTCAAGAAAGGGGCATACAAACCGTTATCATTGAACAAAATGAACAAGCCGTCACAGACAATCATCATCATATTATTGGTGATGCAACAGACGAGGAAGTGTTAATAAAAGCGGGGATTACAAGAGCATCGGGGCTTATTACGACCTTGCCGAATGATGCCGAAAATGTATTCATCACAATGACAGCGCGAGAACTGAATAACATCATGACAATCGTTGCAAGGGCTGAAAAGAAATCGACCGAAGAAAAATTAATGCGTGCAGGGGCAGATCGCGTCATAACTCCTCACACGATTAGCGGTAAGCAAATGGTGCTATCGCTTTTAAAACCAAAAAGTGTGGATTACGTAGACATGATGCTCCATGTCGGAACGAAAGATTACGGATTTGAAGAAATTACATTATCAAAAACATCCCCAATTGTCGGTCAAACGTTAAAAGAAGCAAAAGTTCGTACCAACTTCGGAGTGACTGTTGTAGCGGTATTAAAGGAAAATGACATGATAACCAATCCAAGTGCTGATACGAAACTTTGTGAAAACGATAGAATCATAGTCTTCGGGTCGAATGAGGAACTACAAATGATTGAACAAGTCATCACATGAAGGAGATATTAAATGAAGAAAAACAGAATGAGAACTTCTTTGTTATTTTCCTAGTTTTCAATGCGTTCGTAGTGGAATCTCGATTTATATGAGAATGTACGTCCCAGCACTTCCTGTTCGTTCTGTATCAAAGTATGAAGTGTTAAATCAGGTCAAGGCTACTTCTCGCGGAATGGTCAAAATTACTGAAGAAAACGGTTATCAATGGTACATATGTGAGATGGATGAAGGAAAGGCATACGATCATCTGAAAAAATGGATGAAGAATAGAGGGTGGACTTTTAAAGAACAAATCGGTTCAGGATTCCTTTTTCAACGTGAACAAGGAGAAATAATCATTCATAGTGAAATGTGGACCCAAAACTATGTCTTATTTCATTTTCCAAGTGGAATTTGAATGGAGGGAAACTAATGGAGAGAATTGCAAAAACACCTCAACCACCCTACTATGCAGTAATATTTACGTCCCAGCGAACAAATGGAGATCATGGCTACGCAAAGATGGCAAATGAAATGATTAAACTAGCATCTCAACAAGAAGGTTTCTTAGGAATAGAAAGTGCACGAGACTCGGAAGTTGGCATAACAGTTTCATACTGGGATTCACTTGAATCGATAAACAAATGGAAGAACCATTCAGCTCATAAAATTGCACAAGAAAGAGGAAAAGCTGAATGGTATCAATCATTCTCTTTACGTATTTGTAAAGTGGAGAGAGATGATCTATTTGAAAAGTGATATAAAACATATGTGTCGAAGTAGAATTAGCGTAAATTCCGTATTGTTAAAGCAGGAAACATGAACCAATTATCCCTAAAAAGCTCTTGTTTACTGTTTAGATAGCATCCCTTATCTAAATCTTAGAACTCATACTAACTAATTGGAATGGGGAGGGAATTTGATGAGAATGGTGTTTGTGGCAGTCTCTATATTACTAGTTTTGACTGGATGTCAGAAATTTGAATCAAATGAGAATCAAGAGGATAATACGATTACTCAAGAATTTTTATTAAACCATTCAGATAAGCAGCAAAAATTTAAAATAATTTCTGCTTATAAGTTGATTCCTAATTACATTAACGAAGTAGAAAAGCAAAAAGTTGATAATGAAGAGGATTATATTAAATTATTTCATAACGAAGTAATAGCCCCAGTGTGGGAAGACTGTTTTGAAAATGGAGAATACATAGCAATAATGGATTATTATTTAAATCACCCAAAAAAGGACATAGAAAAATTGAAGAAACTTAGTAAAAACATGTCCGAGGAAGATATGGAGAAAGAAGTAAAGCATGCGTTAGAAAAGTCTGCGAAATTATTAAACGGTCCAGATACCAATGTGTGCATATTTCCCTCTATATCTCACCAAGATCCCGCAAAAGCAGTGAACGTAGGTAAAGGGAAAATCACAGTTTTATATAAAGAAACATCATTCAAATCAAAGCTTGATTTAGCTAGTACAATTGCTCATGAATATCATCATAGTGTATGGACCGATAAGTATTATGACTTTGCAATAAACGAAACAACTTTGATTGATGTAATAATGTTTGAGGGGAAGGCAGAGACCTTTAAAAAAATGGTATACCCAGAGGCAGAGGTACCTGAAATTGAAAAAGGTAAAGAAGAATATTATTGGGAACGACTAAAGGATTCACTAAACTCTACGGATCCTTCATTTATTAATAAAGTAATGATAGGAGGGGGAGGTACCTACCCATTTTTATATGGCTATGGATTAGGATACAGAATACTGGATGAATTGCTGGATAATAACGATATGACTGTGGAGGAATGGACTGAAATGGAGCCAGAAAATATTATTCAACAAAGCAATTTTGAAAGCAATTTTTAAGGTTCATTTGTTAAAGTGCGAAATAAAATCTAATTTAAAAAGAACTATATAATAACCGAAAGCCTATGTCACAAATGACTTTTGGCTTTCGGTTTTTTTTAAAAGTGTGGAATACGGTTCCGGTATCTTTCAATAAGTTTTCGGTTGTGTTCGTCCGCACCATCGAGGTTTCCGCTTTGAAAGACCGGTGGGGTATGCCCATTTTTAGCTAAAAGGGAGATGGTTTCTGAAATGATACTTCCGACGATTGCTGTTCCAATCACTGTGGAGGCTGGGGCGTATTGAATGTTAAGCGGATCGTGCTTCATGAGACCATCTCCGACGGGAATGTGCGTGTCAATGACGTGGTCGACGACTTCGTGTAAATACATACCTTTCGGGTGCCTTGAGGCTTGAGCTTTTGCATACGTTGTCGATGTAAGGCCAATCGTGTAGGCGCCTCTTTTTTTCGCTAATTCTGCTACTTGGATGGGAGCGGGGTTTCGGCCCGAAGCAGAAGTAATGAAAAATACGTCGTGTGGCTCAATTGTGACATTCGTTAATATATCCTCTGCTAGTCCACTTGTTCGTTCGAGTGTCGATGAGCGCTCTGCCCCTTTATGCAGCATTAAATCTTCATAAAATATCGGGTTAATGGGAGCGAGTCCACCCGCGCGGTAAAACAATTCTTCACCGATTATATGGGAGTGACCGCACCCAAAGACGTGGATGATGCCATCGTTTACAAGGCAGTTGGCTAGCTTTTCAGCAGCCGTTTGAATGGATGCTTGTTCGTTTTCTTCAACGGTTTGCAAAAGCTTGTGAATTTCCTGAAAGTATTTCATCACGTGTTAGCCTCCAAGGAAGATTATCGTTTCAAGTCGATCATGAATTTATATCGATCGCCACGATATAAAGAATAGACGACTTCTAGTGGCGTACCGTTCTCAAGCTTTGTTAAGCGCTGAATCCCGAGTAATGCGGCTCCGACGTCAACATGTAAGAAATCAGCATCTTCTTCACTAGCAATCGTCGCTTCAAGTGTTTGGGTCGCAGTGCCAATTGAAAACTGTAGCGTACGTTCAATGTATTCGTAAAGTGAATGTTCGACAATGTCCTCTGTTAAGCCTTTTACAAGGTTGGCCGATAAGTATGACCGCTCGATCGCCATTGGGGAATCGTCCGCTAAACGTACGCGTAATATTTCATAAATTGGGCTATGTTCGGGAATTTCAAGCTTTTCACAAATGTTTTTAGGTCCGGGGATTAAATGAAAAGTGATGAGTTGGTTGCTCGGTGTTAATCCTCGTTGTTTCATATCTTCTGTGAAGCTCGTCAGCCCCGAGAGCGATTGTTCAATTTTCTGATTTGCAACGAACGTTCCTCTTCCTTTTTGGCGAACGAGATAGCCTTCGTTAACAAGGTTTGTAAAGGCTTGGCGAACGGTCATTCGACTGACGCCGAGACTTTCCGCGTATTCGCGTTCAGACGGAAGCATGTCCCCCGGTCGCAATTCGTTTTGTTCAATACTTGATTTAATGTATTCCTCGATTTGAAAATAAATCGGGACAGGGGAGTTTTTGTCAATCATTTAGGTTGCTCCTTTCCCACTCAATACATATCCGCTCGGTAAAGCTTGTTTGTCCACAAAAATTATAACATTCGGGTGAAGGTTCAGGATAGAAGCAGGAAAAAGTTCTGTCACTTCCCCACCTTGTAATGTTTCCATTGCTTGTCGCTTCGTAGAACCGGAAGCTAATAAAATAATTTCCTTACTTCTCATAATGGACTTAATTCCCATCGTAATGGCTTGCTTTGGCACTTCGTTCATCGAAGGGAAGTAACGGGCATTCGCTTCACGAGTAGAAGGTGTTAAGTTAACGATATGCGTTGTTGAAGAAAAGGACGTACCAGGCTCATTAAATCCGATATGCCCGTTTTCACCAATCCCTAAAATTTGTAAATCAATGCCTCCTGCTTCTTGAATGGAACGTTCATATCGTTCACATTCCATTGTTAAGTCGTCCGCCATTCCGTTTGGAAGGTGTATTTTTTCAGCGCGAATATCAAGGTGTTGGAACAATTGCTGTTGCATATAGGTGTGATAGCTATTCGGATGATTCTTTTCTAATCCGATGTATTCATCTAAGTTAAACGTGGTAATGTTTTCGTAGGAAGTTCCATTTTGTTTATGATCCTCAATTAACTGGTCATATAAACCGATTGGGGTTCCACCCGTTGCGAACCCGATGGTCATTGGTCGGTTTTGTTTCATTTTTTGAATTAAATAGCGGGCTGCCTTTTGGCTCATTTCTTCATAATTTTCGACGTAGACGAATTTCATTCTAAAATTCCTCCTTTTGATAGGCAATTTTCCCTTTGCAGATGGTCATGAAAACATCGTTTTGTTCATCTAAAATGACGATGTCGGCATCTTTTCCTTCTTTTAAGCTTCCGATTTGGTGAAAGAGACCGAGCTGTTTCGCTGGATTCACGGAGCTCATCACGATGCTTTCTTCTAAGGTGCATTCGGTGTATTTCATCATGTTTAAAACCGCGTCGTTCATTGTTAAAACACTGCCGGCAAGTGTCCCATCAAAAAGGCGAGCTTCTCCATCTTGAACGGAAACCGTTTGACCTCCTAATTCATACGTTCCATTTCGTAAGCATTTTGCACGCATTGAATCCGTGATGAGAATGATCTTGTCACTTGATTTTACTTGATACGTTAAGTTGAGCATTTCTGGGTGGACGTGAATGCCATCGGCAATTACTTCTACCTTCAGCTCGTCTCGCAACAAGGCCGTACCTGCTGTTCCTGGGTCTCGGTGGTGAAGTCCTCGCATTCCGTTGAATAGATGGGTGACATGGGTTGCACCTGCTTGAATCGCCTTGGTCACTTCTTCATTTGTGGCGTTTGTGTGACCGATGGAGGCGACAACACCGTTATTCTGTAGGTGTCGGATAAATTCAAGGCCGCCTCGTAATTCAGGAGCAACGGTGACAAGCTTAATCCGTCCGTCAGCGACTCTTTGCCAATGATCAAATAACGAAAGGGAAGGGTCGAGTAAATGTTCGGAAGGTTGTGCCCCGGTCTTCTCTGGATTTAAAAAAGGACCTTCTAAATGAATGCCGAGGATGTCCGCTTGTGGAACGTTTTTTTTCTTTTTGATATATGAAGCGACGTTGCTAACGGCGTCCTCGATCGCTTTTGTTGATTGCGTCATCGTAGTCGCTAGGAAACTAGTTGTTCCCTCTTTTGGAAGGGAAGTGGCCATCGTTTCTAGCGCATCATGCGTCGCATCCATTACATCGGCGCCGTTTGCCCCATGTATATGAACATCAATTCTTCCAGGGATAACTTTATAAGTAGAAGGAAGATGGACGATCTTACCGTGTTGAAAGGGGAGGGGCGAATCATATTCCCCTATATGCTCGATTTGTCCGTTTCGAATAGAGAGAAATCCGTTTTCTATAACGTCTTTTTCTCCGTAAATGGTGGCGTGAAGTAATGCAATCTTCTCCATTTGTGAATTCTCCTTTATTTCTTTCTACGTTTAGTGTACCACTTATTAATTATAGATGTCTATACCACTTAACCGTAAATTTAGTTATTATTTGAGGTATAAATAATAAAATGGTATAGACAACTATATTAATTTGGTGTTAAGATTTGATTACAAGAAAAATGAACCGCTTTCAAAAGTGGGAAAAGGGGGATTCTTGATGTTAGCCTTTTTACAAAGGATAGGAAAAGCGTTAATGCTTCCCATTGCTGTATTACCTGCGGCGGGGTTGTTATTGCGTTTAGGTCAGCCGGATTTATTAAACATTCCATTTATCGCAGCTGCGGGAAATGCTGTATTCGCCAATCTTGCCCTTATTTTTGCGATTGGTGTTGCGATTGGATTTTCAAAAGATAGCAATGGAGCAGCAGGGCTTGCAGGGGCGATTGGGTACTTCGTATTAACAGAAGGAACGAAAGCAATTGATGACACGATTAATATGTCTGTTTTAGGTGGAATATTAGCAGGTGTTATCGCGGGATTATTGTACAATCGATTTCATGATTTAAAGCTACCTGATTGGCTCGGGTTCTTTTCAGGTCGCCGATTTGTACCGATTGTTACAGCTGCTACGATGGTGTTGTTAGCCGGATTATTCGGGTACGTCTGGCCACCGATTCAAGCAGGAATTAATGGACTTGGAGAATGGATTATTGGAGCAGGGGCATTTGGAGTCGGAGTATTTGGCTTTTTAAATCGATTGTTAATTCCAATTGGGTTGCACCATGTCCTTAACACGTTTTTATGGTTTGTGTTTGGGGAATACAATGGAGCAACGGGAGATATTAGTCGTTTCTTTGCAGGAGATCCATCCGCTGGTATATTCCAAGCTGGATTTTTCCCAATCATGATGTTTGGGTTACCTGCGGCGACGCTCGCCATGATTGTAACAGCGAAAAAAGAGAAACGAGCGCAAGTAACTGGAATGCTCTTAAGCTTAGCTTTAACTTCTTTTTTAACTGGGATTACAGAGCCAATTGAATTTTCGTTTATGTTTTTATCACCCGTGTTATACGTAGTGCATGCACTCTTAACTGGTAGTTCAATGGCTATCGCCTATATGTTAGAAATTCGTCATGGATTTAGCTTCTCAGCAGGTGCCATTGACTTTTTCTTGAATTTCGGCATTGCAACAAAGCCACTCTTACTTCTTGGTGTCGGAGTTGTTTATGGAATCATTTATTTTGTTGTGTTTACGTTTTTAATTAAGACGTTAAATTTAAAAACACCTGGCCGAGAGGATGAGGAAGAGAGTGTAGAGGCAGTTGGCAGTGAAAAGTCCGATCGTTATGAGAACATGGCGAAGTCTTTTATGGACTATTTAGGAGGAGAATCAAACATCATCTCCATTGAGAACTGTACGACGAGATTGCGTCTTCAAGTGAAAGAGATGAGCAAAGTGAATGAAGCAGCGCTCAAACAAAGTGGGGCCAAAGGTGTAATCAAAGTGAATCAGACGAATGTTCAAGTCATTGTTGGCACCGATGTAGAATTTGTTGCAGATAAAATGAGAAAGCTAAAACTGTAAGGGGATAAAGGTCTGTTCCAAATTGCAAAGTATTTAACATTTCATTTAGCACTTATAAACGCTTGGATTTTCTCCAAGCGTTTTTCATCGTTTGGCTTCCCTTCTAATCATTCCTGAGTAATATCTACAATAATTTCATCAAAATATTCTCCATCAATATAAACCTTTAACTTCCATAGTCCTGATGAAGGAAACAATACTGATGAACGAGCGTGTCCACTTATTTCATCACCACGAGGAGTTAATTGTTCATCTTTAGATGTTAATGGATTTACCGCTTCTTCTTCGCCTTGTTTAAAGGCTTTTACTTCCCATTCTTTGTAAGATATATCTTCTGTTCCCCAAAAATGCCACATCCACTTTTGTCCATTTTTTGTAACCGTTTTAGAACCAATAATTCCAATACTACCTTCTTTTCCAAACATCTCCCCATACTCATTCGTAAAAGTCGGGCTATTTTCTTCCCATTTTTCTTCTTTAATTGTTTCTTCCGATTTACAAGCAGCCATTACAAAAACAATACTAAACACAATCAACAACAACAGTTTTTTTCTCACATTACTTCCCCCTTATTTTGAAAAAATCCAATTTCTCATTCGTGGATTATAAATTGGTTTCAACATAAATTTCCATTTACCTTCGAAACATACTTCACTCTTTTTAATAGGCAGTCAAGGAGCAAACTTTTTTCGTATAAAAGAAACGTTGTTTCCTTGTTGGATGATTCCTCTTTTAATTGGTAAACCTATGAGTATCGTCTTCACGTGGTTTAAAGGAGGTGACCTCTCTAGCCATCAAGGTAGAGAAACGTTGTGGAATTTTTAAATTTATTTTTAATTGTTGTGTTGATTTCGCTCACGGCCTTTTTTGTTTCGTCAGAGTTTGCGATTGTAAAGGTGAGACGAACGCGGATTGAGCAGCTTGTGGCAGAAGGAAATGGGCGAGCGGTTGCGGCGATGAAGGTTCTTTCTAACTTAGATGAATATTTGTCGGCTTGTCAGCTTGGAATTACGTTGACTTCGCTCGGGCTTGGTTGGCTTGGGGAGCCGACGGTGGAGCATTTATTGCATCCGCTATTCGTTCGAATGAATGTAACAGAATCGGTGGCAGGAGTGTTGTCGTTTGCGATTGCCTTTTCGTTGATCACGTTTTTTCACGTTGTCATCGGGGAGCTGGCACCGAAGACGTATGCCATTCAACGATCTGAAAAAGTGACGTTAATGTTTTCGCGACCGTTAATTTTGTTTTATAAACTAATGTATCCCATTATCCATGCGTTGAACGGTTCGGCACGTTATGTATCCAAGCTCATTGGCATAAAGCATGAAGTTGATCATGAAACGGCACATTCTGAAGATGAGCTATTATTAATTTTGTCTGAAAGCTACAAAAGTGGGGAAATCAATCAGTCCGAGTACAAATTCGTGAACAATATCTTTACGTTTGATGACCGCATTGCAAAGGAAATTATGGTGCCGAGAAGAGAAATTATTGCCTTTGATCAACACGAATCGATGGCAGTTGTTTTAAACACGATCAAGAACGAAAAATACACGCGCTTTCCCGTGATGAACGGGGATAAAGACCATGTCATCGGTCTTGTCAATATTAAAGAAATTTTAACCGACTGTCATCACGATGCTTCAACGATGGATCGTCAGCTAACCGATTATATTCGCCCAATTATCCAAGTAATTGAAACGATTCCTATTCATGACTTACTCGTAAAAATGCAGCGAGAACGTGTACATATGGCCATCTTAGTGGACGAATACGGTGGGACATCAGGGCTTGTGACGGTCGAAGATATATTAGAGGAAATTGTCGGAGAGATTCAAGATGAGTTTGATGTCGATGAAGTGCCGATGGTGCAAAAAGAAGGTGAAAAAACCTTCATTGTCGATGGAAAAGTATTATTGCGGGACGTGAATGAAATGCTCCAAACGACAATTGAAGAAGATGTCGATACAATTGGTGGGTGGATTTTAACGAATCACTTTGACATTAAAGAAGGTGATTCGATAACGTTTGAGAACTATACGTTTCAAGTCTTGCAAATGGAAGGGCGGCAAATACAACAAGTTGAAATAACAAAAAAAGAAGAAGAGAAATAATGCCGTTAAAGCAAAACATATCAAGTTTTGCTTTTTTTTGTTTATAAAAAATGTGAGTAATCACTCATTTTTATGTTGACTTCCAGGGGGTGCATGAATAACATATAAGTGAGTAATCACTCACTAACTAATTTGGAGGTAATTGAAATGACCTTATTGAAAAATAAGCAAGTGTTGTTGTCACCAATTATTGCTTTTGCCGTTATTTTTTTATTTGCATTAACTCTTTTTCCTTCGGTACAACCTGAACCGAAAAATTTGCCGATTGCCATTGTTAATGAAGATGAAGGAGTCGAATTGCCGAATCAGTCAACAATGAACATGGGAGATACGATGGTAGAGATGATTTTAACGAACACGCCTAGTACTTCCGATGAAGAACCACTCGTCAAATGGGTAAGTGTAGTATCTCTTGAAGAAGTGCAAAAAGGGATGGATGATCAAGCATATTATGCGGCACTTGTCATTCCAAGTGATTTTAGCAAAATGCAGGCAAGCTTACGAACTCATTCACCCTCTGCTGCTGAACTTCACATTTATATTAACCAAGGGATGAACACAGCAGCGGCAACAATTGCCAGCCAAGTACTTAATGGAGTGGTAGACAATGTGTCGAATAACGTACGTACACAATTATTGACACAGTTTGAGCAACAAGGTGCAATGCTTAGTGTAAAACAAGCAGAAGCTTTAGCAACGCCGATTACAAAAGTTGTGACGAATGTTCATGAAGTTGGACCAAATAGTGCAAACGGAAATGCTCCTGTTTCCATGTTCCAGCCACTTTGGATGGCAAGTTTAGCAAGTGCAGCACTCATTTTTATTGTATCGACTAAGATGGGAAGTACGAACCGGAAAGAAACCTTCCTAATGAAACTAGCACAAATCTCAATTGGAGTTGTCACTTCATTTGTGATCGGCTTTGGTTTAACGTGGCTTGCGGATGTAATGGTAGGGTTTCATATTCCACAATTTATGGATACAGCACTGTTTTTAACTATTGCTGCTTTTAGCTTTTATGTTATGATTTTAGCCGTTCTATCACTAATCGGGTTTAAAGGGATGCCAATCTTCGTGTTATTGCTATTTTTTGGCGCTCCGCTTCTTGCGATGGCCCCTGAGATGTTGTCGCCATTTTACCGCGATTGGATACACTCATGGTTACCAATGCGCTTTATGGTTGATGGCTTGCGGGAGTTATTTTTCTTCGGAAAACCATTATCTTGGAACTCTTCTCTTTCCACGCTCGTGTGGATTGGTATCGGTAGTATCGCCGTCATCGTATCTACTCGTGTAAAGAAAAGTGAAGTCATTCATGAAAAGATTGAGGGATAACATAAAAAAAGAAGTGTGACGAAAATCACACTTCTTTTTCATTTTAAAATTAACCACCGTAGTATACTGGCGCGCCAGGTCCAATTGGTAAACCAATAAGCATCCAGATAATTAATACGACTGTCCATACGATTGAGAATGCGATCGAATATGGAAGCATCGTAGAAATTAATGTACCAATTCCAACACGTTTGTCATACTTTTGCGCAAACGCAATTACGATTGCAAAGTATGGCATTAACGGTGAAATGATGTTAGTTGTTGAGTCAGCAATACGGTATAACGTTTGAGTGAATTCTGGTGAATAACCGAATTGCATCATAATCGGAACGAATACCGGAGCCATAATCGCCCATTTTGCTGACGCACTACCGATGAATAAGTTAATGAAACCAGTAACAATCATAAAGGCAATCGCTAATGGAAGCCCTGTAAAACCGATTTTATCTAAGAAGTCAGCACCTGAAATCGCTAAAATACGACCAAGGTTTGTGTGATTGAAGTATGCAACGAATTGACCTGCTGCAAAGGCTAACACGATATACATACCCATTGTTGACATCGTCTCACCAAGATGGTTTGCGACATCTTTATCGTTTTTAATCTCCTTCGTTACAATACCGTATACAAGACCCGGGATTAAGAAGAAGATTAAGAGAACAGGTACTAAGTTCTTTAAGAATGGAGAATCAACAAATTTGCCTTCTCCACCAAGTGGTCCAAAACCTGGAATTGCTAATAAAATTAAGAAAACGGAAGTGACAATAATAGAAATAAGTGCAGCCCATAATCCTTTTTTCTCAATAGGTTTTAAATGGTCTACTTCTTCTGTTACATCTCCCTCATATTTTCCTAAGCGAGGTTCAATTACTTTCTCTGTCACAATCGTACCAACAATGGTTAAAAGGAACACAGATGCGATCATGAAATAATAGTTCATCGCATAGTTCATTTGCTCAGCGTAAGCTGGATCAAGGATCGCAGCCGCTTCAATCGTTAATCCACCAAGAAGCGGATCAAGTGATGTTAATAGTAGGTTCGCACTGAATCCACCGGATACACCAGCGAAAGCCGCAGCTAAACCAGCTAACGGATGGCGACCTAACCCTGCGAATAATACGGCTCCAAGTGGCGTTAATACAACATAACCAGCATCTGCAGCCATCGATGACATAACTCCACCGAATACAAGAGCTGCAGTAATTAATTGCTTCGGTACTGAAGTAACAAGAGCTTTTAATGCCGCGCTAATCAGTCCAGTGCGCTCAGCAAGTCCAATCCCTAGCATCGTCACAAGAACGGTACCGAGTGGAGCGAAGCCCGTGAAGTTCGAAACGGCACTTTCGAACATGTATTGAATTCCTTCTTTACTTAACAGGTTGAATACTTCTAGTTTCCCTGTTTCAGAGGCAGGATCATCTACAGATACACCAAGAGATGAGAAAAGTGCAGAAGCTAATACAACTAATCCTGCGAAAATGAAAAACAATGTAATTGGATGCGGAAGTTTGTTTCCAACACGCTCAATCCAATCAAGGGAGCGCGTAACGAAGCCTTTTTTCTCCGCGTTTGATGCAGTGCTCATCCAATTTCCCCCTTATTTTGAAATTTTCTAATAATTTACTAGAAACTATTTTAATATTATATACGAAAATTATTTTAAGAAAAGGTTTTTTGGAAAAGGCGGAATTGAAAGTATTTTTTGTCAATTTTAGAGAATTTAAGTGTATAATGATATTAGAATGTGCCTAATACGATTAGGTAATAATAGGAGGATGGATGATGAAGGTCACGAAGGTGAAATCACTGTATCAGCTATCGTTTCTACCGAGAACGTTTCCGGTTAACTGTTATGTGATGGAGGAAGAAAAGGAATTGTTTCTATTCGATGCGGCATTGCCATATAGTCACCGAGGGATCGGCTCGTTCGCAAAAAAATTAGGGAAGCCCATTACGAAAATCTTTTTAACGCATGCGCACGAAGACCATGTCGGGGCGCTTGATCAAGTTAAACGAGCGTTTCCTGAAGCAAAGGTTTATTGCTCGCATTTAGATGCATTATGGCTAAATGGAGATGTGACACGCATTAATGAAGTAATTGATACTCCCATTCGCGGGGGAGTTCCGAAAAACATCAAAACAATACCGGATCATACTCTTCAAGAAGGCGATGAAATCGGTTCACTTCTCACGATTGAAACACCCGGTCATACCCCCGGTTCCCTGTCATTTTTTGACCAGCGTACGAACGCTCTAATTGTTGGCGATGCCTTTCAAACAAGAGGCGGAATCGCTGTTGCAGGAAAGGTGAAGCCACTATTCCCATTTCCAGCATGGGCGACATGGGACCGACAAGAAGCCGTGAAAAGTGCCGAAAAGCTCTTAACCTATGAAGCAAGCATACTAGCAGTTGGGCACGGAAAAATGCTAGAACAACCGTTGGGAAAAATGAAGCAAAGCATCAAAGAAGCATTGCGGACGTAAGGGGGAGAGAAAATGACACAGAAACGAAGTCTCACGATACAAACGATTGTAGAAGAGGCGGTTTCCCTGATCGATGAAGAAGGAGTCGAGGCATTATCGATGGCCCACCTTGCGAAGCGATTAGACATTCGTCCACCGTCCCTTTACCACCACATCAACGACCTTCAAGACCTTCGCCAAAACGTGGCTAAATACGGATTAACAGAGCTTTACCAAGCAATGTTAAAAGCGTCCGCCGGTAAAGCTAAAGAGGATGCGCTAATGGCTATCGGAAATGCCTACCTTACTTTTGCCCGAAAACGCCCAGGATTGTATGAAGCGATCTTCTTAGCGCCAGCCCGAGAAAAAGTTGGAGAAGACATCGTAAGCCTCATCTTGACCATTTTAGAACCATTTCCACTCGACGAAACAGAAAAAGTCCACGTTGTCAGAGGGTTTCGAAGCCTTCTGCACGGCTTTACAACAATTGAAAAAAGCGACGGATTCCAAATCCCGATTTCAGTGGATGAAAGCATTTCATATGTGCTAGAGCGATATGTGAAGGGGGTTATTCTGAAGGGTTAAATGAGCATATTATTGGACGGTCGGTCAAAATCGAATGATAATGATATCAGTTTCGAAAAAAGGAGCTGGAATCAATGGCATTAAAATTGAGTGTACTCGACCAATCCCCGGTTTCTGAAGGGGAGACAAAAGAGCAGGCACTTAAACATACAGTCGATTTAGCAAAGCATGTCGAAAAGCTAGGTTATCAACGATTTTGGGTTTCCGAACACCACGACTCTCATAGCTTAGCTGGATCGTCACCAGAAGTACTGATTTCACATATTGCCGCGAAAACGAGTTCGATTCGTGTCGGTTCAGGAGGCGTCATGCTTCCTCATTACAGTCCATATAAAGTGGCAGAAAACTTTCGTGTGCTTGAAGGGTTAAACCCGAACCGCATCGATTTAGGAATTGGAAGAGCACCAGGTGGAATGCCAGCTGCAACGTATGCGTTACAAGATGGCCGTCCGCGCGATGTCGATCGCTTTCCAGAGCAAATCGATGATTTGTTTGCTTATTTATCAGATGAAGACCCGCGCGTAAAAGCTTCACCAATGATTCAAACAAAACCAGAAGTATGGCTTCTCGGCTCAAGCCCGCAAAGTGCCATCCTTGCAGCGGAAAAAGGACTGCCATATTCCTTTGCCCAATTCATTAACGGACAAGGCGGGGAACAATACATGTATTTATACATGAAACGTTTCAAGCCATCCAACATCTTGCAAGCGCCAAAAAATATGGTGTCTGTCTTCGTCATTTGCGCCGAAACCGACGACAAAGCGAACGAAATTGCTTCAAGCCTTGACTTATCCATCGTCTTACTCGAACAAGGCGTTCCGCGAAAAGGAACACCGAGCCCAGAAAAAGCGATGGCATACACATACAGCACCTATGAAAAAATGCGACTACTGGAAAACCGCAAGCGGATGATTGTTGGCTCACCACAAAAAGTTCGTGACGAGCTCTACAAACTAAGCGAACGATTCCAAACAAACGAAATCATGCTCGTTACCATCACCTACGACTTCGAAGCGAAGAAAAAATCATTTGAACTCGTTGCGGAAGCAATCGCAAACGACTAAATGAAAAGCGCTCGCCACCACAAATGGCGGGCTTTTTCATCGTTACAGAAAGTTTAAGTTCAATAAAGTGTTCTCTTTACCGTTTTTTTGGTGTCTAGCTCCAAGCGCCATCAGTTCGGGTCACTTCGGCCCTGCTGTGGCGACGGAAGCCTCCTTGCAGGTCCTCCAGCGCCCTTCGCCTAAGGACTTGCGCTTTGCACTTTTCTTATACCGTGGCATTTTTGAAGCTGGATGAAAGTGTTTTTTGGCAGTTTGGGGAGGTTTATTCATCAGTTAGAGTAGGTTTGTTCATCAGTTTGATGAGTTTATCCATCAGTTAGAGTAGGTTTGTTCATCAGATTCCGTGATTTATTCATCAGTTAGGTGAGTTTATTCATCAGTTTCTGTGATTTATTCATCAGTTAGAGTAGGTTTGTTCATCAGTTTCTGTGATTTATCCATCAGTTAGAGTAGGTTTATTCATCAGTTTCTGTGGTTTATTCATCAGTTTCCGTGGTTTATTAATCAGTTAGGTGAGTTTATTCATCAGTTTCTGTGATTTATTCATCAGTTAGAGTAGGTTTGTTCATCAGTTTCTGTGATTTATCCATCAGTTAGAGTAGGTTTATTCATCAGTTTCTGTGATTTGTTCATCAGTTTCTGTGATTTATTCATCAGTTAGAGTAGGTTTGTTCATCAGTTTCTGTGATTTATTCATCAGTTCGAGTAGGTTTGTTCATCAGTTTCTGTGATTTATTCATCAGTTAGGTGAGTTTATTCATCAGATTCCGTGATTTATTCATCAGTTAGAGTAGGTTTATTCATCAGTTTCTGTGATTTATTGATCAGTTAGGTGAGTTTATCCATCAGTTCCGTTGATTTATCCATCACTTCGGCAAATCTATCCATCAGCGCAGCAATTTTATCCCCTCCATCCCATATGATAAGCAAGAAAAAAGTCCCCGCCCCTAATAAAAGACATTTGTATATTCCCCTGTTCAATGATACGATTTTTTTCAGTGAGAGCCACTTTAAATGTGAGGTGGTTGGAGTTTGACTTTAGAAAGGATTTGGATGGATGAGTAAAACGGTAGTATTAGCAGAAAAGCCGTCAGTTGCACGTGATCTTGCACGTGTTCTCGGATGTAAGAAAAGCGGAAACGGCTATATCGAAGGGTCGAAGTACATTGTGACGTGGGCACTCGGTCATCTCGTTACTTTGGCAGATCCTGAACGATATGGCGATCGATATAAAGAGTGGAAGCTTGAGCATTTGCCTATCATGCCGAAAGAAATGAAGCTTGTTGTGATTAAAAAAACAGGGAAACAGTTTCAAGCGGTTAAATCGCAATTATTACGAAAAGATGTTAAGGAAATTGTCATTGCAACAGATGCGGGTCGAGAAGGGGAGCTTGTGGCAAGATGGATTCTCGATCAAGTGGGGGTTCGAAAACCGATTAAACGTTTATGGATTTCGTCGGTGACGGATAAAGCGATTAAAGAAGGGTTTCAACGGTTACGGAACGGAAAAGATTTTGAACCACTTTATGCATCGGCTGTCGCTCGTGCCGAAGCGGATTGGCTTGTTGGGATTAACGGGACGCGCGCGTTAACAGCGAAATACAACGCGAGTCTATCGTGCGGGCGTGTGCAAACACCGACTTTAGCGATGATAGCCAAAAGAGAAGAGGAAATTAAAGCATTTAAACCAGTTCCTTACTATAAAATTAATGCAACGATTCAAGGGGTAACGTTTACGTGGGAGCATCCGAAGTCACAAAGCACATATATCTTCAAAGAAGAAAAAGCGAACGAACTAGTGGACGCCTTCAATCGTAAAAAAGCAACGATAACAGAAGTTGTCGTGTCAAAAAAGAGAAAAGAAGCTCCGCAGCTATATGATTTAACGGAGTTGCAGCGAGAAGCGCATAAGCGATATGGATATTCTGCCAAAGAAACGTTATCCATTACGCAGCGACTATACGAGCAGTACAAAGTTGTCACGTATCCGCGTACTGACTCCCGATATCTTTCAACGGATATGGTCGACACGTTAAAAGATCGAGTGAAAGCATGTCGCTTTGAACCGTATCAAGCGGTTGTTGCCCAATTGCTGAAAAGCCCGATTAAAGGAAAGAAAACATTTGTTAACAATGCAAAAGTAACGGATCACCATGCGATTATTCCGACAGAGGAAACGCCACAGCTTGCAAAAATGTCCGATAAAGAGCGGAAAATTTATGAACTGATCGTGAAGCGCTTTTTAAGTGTATTACTTCCACCTTATGAATATGAGCAAACGACCGTCTTCGCGAAGGTGGAAGCAGAAACATTGAAGGCAAAAGGCGTCGTCCCGATTTCACTCGGGTGGCGAAAGCTCTACAACGATGAGAACGAAGAAGGAGAACAGATGACTTCCTTCCAAAAAGGGACTGTCTATCCCATCGGATCCGTTAAGAAAGAATCGCTTGAAACAAAGCCGCCAGCACGATTTAATGAAGGAACACTTCTTACAGCGATGGAAAACCCACAAAAGTTTATGGCTGGCGAACAAAAAAGTTTAATCGAAACGATTGGCGAAGCAGGTGGACTTGGTACGGTAGCAACGCGTGCGGATATCATTGAAAAACTATTTAAGTCCTTCCTCATCGAAAAGCGTGGAAATGAAATCTTCATTACAGGAAAAGGGAAGCAGTTATTAAATCTCGTCCCTGCTGATTTAAAATCGCCGGCATTAACGGCTCAGTGGGAACAAAAATTAACGCAAATTGCTCAAGGCAAATTGAAAAAAGAGACGTTCATGAAAGAAATTCGTGAATATGCGCAAAAAGTGACAAAAGATATTAAACAAAGCGAACAAAAATTCAAGCATGACAATGTAACGGGATCGAAATGTCCAGAATGCGGAAAGCTCTTGTTAGAAGTGAAAGGGAAAAAAGGCAAAATGCACGTTTGCCAAGACCGTGAATGTGGATATCGAAAAAATATTTCTCGTACAACGAATGCGAGATGTCCCGTTTGTCATAAAAAGCTTGAGCTCCGCGGGGAAGGCGAAGGACAAATATTTGTTTGTCGCTGTGGCCATCGTGAAAAGCTGTCAAGCTTTGAGGAACGGAAAAAGAAAGAGAAACAGCAAAAAGTTTCACGCAAAGACATTCAAAAATATTTAAAGAAAGAAAACGATGAAACGCTATCCAATCCGGCGTTAGCTGATGCCTTAGCAAAACTAAAATTAAAATAAGTTTGACATTTGTGAAAAGGTAGCGTATAATCCAATTTATACTATTAAGTTTGATCGATTTAAAGATTTTGGATACCAATAAGTCGTGTCTGCACAATATTCGTGGACGATTTGTTAGTCCATGAGCTTGAAGTGTAGATACGACTTTTTTATTTGTAGAAAAAATGAACGAAATGAACTTATAGTGCAACAATTGGAATGAGGAGGAATTCATTATGTTACAAGGAAAAGTAAAATGGTTTAACGCAGAAAAAGGTTTTGGATTCATCGAGCGCGAAGGCGGCGAAGACGTATTCGTACACTTCACAGCGATTCAAGCGGACGGATTCAAGTCATTAGAAGAAGGTCAAGAAGTTTCTTTTGAGATCGTTGATGGAAACCGTGGCCCACAAGCAGCAAACGTACAAAAAGCGTAACGGAGGAAATGAATATGTTACAAGGAAAAGTAAAATGGTTTAACGCAGAAAAAGGTTTTGGATTTATCGAGCGCGAAGGCGGCGAAGATGTATTCGTACACTTCACAGCAATTCAAGCGGACGGATTTAAGTCATTAGAAGAAGGTCAAGAAGTTTCTTTTGAAATCGTAGAAGGAAACCGCGGCCCACAAGCAGCAAACGTACAAAAGGCGTAACGGAGGAATATGAATATGTTACAAGGAAAAGTAAAATGGTTTAACGCAGAAAAAGGTTTTGGATTTATCGAGCGCGAAGGCGGCGAAGATGTATTCGTACATTTCACAGCAATTCAAGCGGACGGATTTAAGTCATTAGAAGAAGGTCAAGAAGTTTCTTTTGAAATCGTAGAAGGAAACCGCGGCCCACAAGCAGCAAACGTACAAAAGGCGTAACGGAGGAATATGAATATGTTACAAGGAAAAGTAAAATGGTTTAACGCAGAAAAAGGTTTTGGTTTCATCGAGCGCGAAGGCGGCGAAGATGTATTCGTACACTTCACAGCGATTCAAGCAGACGGATTCAAGTCATTAGAAGAAGGTCAAGAAGTTTCTTTTGAAATCGTAGAAGGAAACCGTGGCCCACAAGCAGCAAACGTACAAAAAGCGTAAATGTTCATTTATGATGAGGCGATGCTTGATCGCCTCATTTTTTATTGGTTAATTTAAGATTCATTGTAGACTTTAAGAGAAGGAGCGCGGTTATTCCCTCGTTTCCTGACTACTCCTTTTATGGGCTAAAACAGCCTCGCACTTCTTAAAATACCTCAATGTACTATTTTTCACATTTCACAATTTTTATCTATCATTTATTCCCACTGGCGCGGCCGAGGAGCCGTATAGATGAAAGAGAGGTAGGGCTTTCGTTGTTTAAATGAAGATCATTGTAAAACTATTTCCTTTTCCATGACTTTAAGCTATCATTAAAAGCAATTAAGAGAAAACGGGGTCATAATGATGAGGAAATTAGTGTGTGAAAAGCGAACATATTCGCGCGAAACGGCCGTTCACGAGCATGACTATGGTCAAATGCTTTTCCCGTTACAAGGTTCGTTACACTTACAATTAACCGATCGGTCGATTCAATTACAAGGGGAGCATGTACTGTATTTGCCACCAAGCAGTCTTCATCAGTTTTATTCCCTCAATCGAAATGAATTTTTAGTCGTAGATATTCCGAAAAATTACTTACGTTTAGAAAGTCGGGAATTATATACCCCTTTAAATGAAAAATGGAAAGCCATTCGTTATTTATTATTAGAGGAATCAAAACAAGTGGAGCCCGATGATTTAGCTTTAAAACATCTCGTCCATTATATTTCTGATCAGCTTACTGAAACAAAGTATCCATCCATTCGTTATTTACAAAACCATTTTCACAAGCCAATCAAAGTCGAGCAGCTCGCCCAAATTGAACATTATCACCCAGCTTACTATTCAAAATGGTTTAAGCAAATAACGGGAAAAACACCATTAGAATACCAACAAATGCTGCGCATAGAGGAAGCAAAGCGACTATTAGCAGAAACGAATTGGTCACTGACGATGATTAGCCAAGAGGTCGGATTTGAACATTTGTCCTCTTTTTCGCGATTGTTTATGAAATGGGAGAAAAAATCGCCAAAAGAATATCGAAATCAACTAAAATGAGCTAAAAAAGATGTCAAAATGAGCTAAACTTTCGTATCGTACCTATTTTATACTACAACATATCGAGTAGAAATAGAGAAAGAGGCGATGGAAAATGTCACGTCATCAGGCGATTTTACTAGCTTTGCTCGCGGCGATTTTATGGGGGACAACGGGCACCACTCAAGCGTTTGCTCCAGAGGACACAAACCCGCTTGGATTTGGAGCGATTCGGCTATTAATTGGAGGAGGGACGCTACTTGTCGTTGTTCTGTTGCAGCGCAAGTTTCAACTCCAACAGCTGTCTTTCAAAGCCGTATTCATCGCATCGATAAGCATGGCTTGTTATCAACCTTTCTTTTTTTCCGCCGTTAAATTAACGGGAATTGCTGTTGGTACGGTTGTCGGAATCGGAAGCTCACCCATTTTAGCTGGCATCATCGAGTGGGCTCTGTTAAAGAAAAAACCGCGCATCACGTGGTTTTATGCAACAGCATGTGCATTAGTGGGTTGCTTTTTCCTATTTCAAAATGAAGGTCCGCTTATTATTCACCCGCTTGGGGTTATGCTCGCAATAGGTGCAGGTCTTTCCTTTGCGGTGTACACAATAGCAAGTAAACAATTGATTGCTAATCATGACTCCAACACGGTCGTTGCAGCCGTCTTTACATTCAGTGCTATTTTGTTATTTCCAATCTTGTTTTTTATCGACATGAGTTGGCTTTTTACCTTACGGGGAATCGGAACATCAATCTACATTGGCGTTTTCGCCACAGGGCTGTCATACTTACTCTTTGCAAAAGGTTTGACGGTTTTACCTTCATCAACCGCCGTTACATTAGCCCTCGCCGAACCATTAACGGCCACTTTATTGGGGGCATTTGTCATCGGTGAAGTATTGTCAACCACAGTATGGATAGGCATTTTCCTATTACTTTGCTCGATACTTCTTTTATCATATGAGCCGAAAAAGAAGCTTTTAATGGATGCGAAAGGAGGATAACCATCTTGGCAACGATTGAAGACTTTATGAAATTAGACATTCGAGTCGGCACAGTGTTAACCGCGGAACCATTACAAGGAGCGCGCGTACCTGCAATAAAGCTCTCTATCGACTTTGGGGACGAAATCGGAACGAAAAATTCCAGTGCTCAAATTACCGAGCGCTACACCCCGCAAAGCATGATCGGCAAACAAGTCATCGCTGTCGTCAACTTCCCACCTCGCCGAATCGCCGGCTTTAAATCAGAAGTACTCGTACTCGGCGCCGTACCAAAAAAGGGCGACGTCATTCTCCTAAATTCAGACGAACCTGTCCCAAACGGAACGCCAATCGCATAACATAGTAGCAGTTATCCCTTTTCGGATAGCTGCTTTTATTTTTGGGCTCATTTGACCTCGGTTTCAAAGAGGATGTGCCATGCGTAAAGAGAAGAGGAGTAGGCGCATAGAATAGAGTTCCGCGTGCATAGGGAAAGGATAAAGGCGCATAGAGTTGGTCTGCACGCGCATAGGAAAAGGAAATAGGCGCATAGAGAAGAGTTTCGCGCGCATAGGAGTAGTGGAGCCGCGCATAGAGTGCATGCTCGTGCGCATAGGGAAGAGGGCCAGGCGCAAAGAGAAGATCTCCGCGCGCATAGGAAAAGGGAATAGGCGCATAGACATGGTCTTCGCGCGCATAGGATTGAGTTCCGCGCGCAAAGGGAAAGGAAGTAGGCGCATAGAGTTGGTCTGCACGCGCATAGGAGTAGTGGAGCCGCGCATAGGGAAAAGGAATAGGCGCAAAGAGAAGAGTTCCGCGCGCGTAGGGTAAGGAGCCCGCGCATAGGAAAAGGATAAAGGCGCAAAGAGAAGAGTTCCGCGCGCAAAGGGAAAGGAAATAGGCGCATAGAGTGCATGCTCGCGCGCATAGGAAAAGGATAAAGGCGCAAAGAGAAGAGTTCCGCGCGCATAGGAAAAGGATAAAGGCGCATAGAATAGAGTTCCGCGCACATAGGGAAGAGGAATAGGCGCATAGAGTTGATCTTCGCGCGCATAGGGAAGAGGGCCAGGCGCATAAAGTAGAGTTTCGCGCGCATAGGGAAAAGGAATAGGCGCATAGAATAGAGTTTCGCGCGCATAGGGAAGAGGAATAGGCGCATAGATAGCCCGTCCGCGCGCATAGGAGTAGTGGAGCCGCGCATAGAGTGCATTCTCGCGCGCATAGGGAAAAGGAATAGGCGCAAAGAGAAGATCTTCGCGCGCATAGGGAAGAGGGCCAGGCGCATAGTGTAGATCTCCGCGCGCATAGGGAAAAGGAATAGGCGCAAAGAGAAGATCTCCGCGCGGATAGGGAAAGGAAATACGCGCATAGAGAGCCCGTCCGCGCGCATAGTGAAAAGAAATCACTCATAGTGAGTTTACCCCCCTCGCCCGTATGGTAATGAATTGACTCACAATTAGTACCTCACCACCCTCACAAATAGAGGATTATGTCGATTGGAGGGACTGTTGACCTAGTTTCATTGTCATATACGTGACAACACTAGAAATCTCCCAAATTGTGGTCTATCATAAAAGAAAAGAATATGTTACGAGGATTGGAGATTAAGGATATTGATGAAATCGAAAAATCCATCATTAAACATCGTCGTTATTTACATTACGTTAAGTGGATTGTGGATATTTGGTAGTGATTGGGTATTAACGCAATTCATTCCGAATATTGAACTTTTTGAAACGTATATGTTTTCTGTGATGAAAGGCATGGCGTACGTATTTTTATCCGGGTGGTTCTTTTATTCCCTTATCCATCGTAATTTTATTTCTATTCAGGAGAGTGAGGATCGTTATCGACGTTTAGTCGAGCATTCTCCTGAGGTGATACTAGTACATATCAAGGGGAAGATTGTATACGTTAACGATGCAGGCGTTCGGCTTGCACGGGCCAATTCTGCAAGCGAAATCATAGGTAGGAATATTTTCGATTTCGTACCTGAAGAGAATCGTGAATATATAGAAACGAGAATGCGAAAAGTTTATGCAGAAGGAACCATTAGCGTTGATACAGTTGAAATAGAGGTCGCTGGTGGAAAGCGTGTACCTGTCCAAACTACTGCATTTAAAACGAGTTTTGAAAGGCAGACGGCGATTCAAGTCATTATTCGAGACATTTCTGAGCAGAAAAAATCAGAGGAAAAGGTACGCTATTACGCCTATTATGACGTAGTGACAGGTTTGCCGAATCGTCATCACTTAATTGAGCATATCCAAAAAGTAAAAGAAAAGGTTATTCAGGAGAATAAAGGGTTTTCGGTCATGCTTCTAGATTTAGATCGTTTCAAAATAATCAATGATACGCTTGGGCATGATGTTGGGGACCAGTTGTTAAAAGAAGTGTCCAATCGTTTAGTGACTTGCTTGGAGGAAAAAACGTTTATTTCAAGGTTTGGTGGAGATGAGTACGTCATCGTCATTGAAAGCACAGATGAAGATGTTGTTGGTAAAGTTGCCAAAAAAATCATTACTGAACTGTCCATTCCATTTCAACTCAATCAAAATGAAGTGTACATTACCCCGAGCGTTGGCATTAGCATGTTTCCTGTAGACGGATACGAGATTGACTCGCTCATAAAAAAAGCGGACATTGCCATGTATTCAGTGAAACAAAAAGGACGAAATGATTTTTCATTTTTTGATTCGCGTTTATTTGAAAAGCATCATCGAAAAATGAGTTTAGAACATGATTTACGGAAAGCCATCGATTACGATGAATTATTCCTCGTCTATCAGCCACAAATCGAGTTATCAACAGGGAAAATAATTGGAGTTGAAGCACTCGTTCGTTGGAAGCATCCGAATTTAGGAATCATTTCACCAAATGAATTCATTCCAATCGCTGAAGAAACAGGACAAATTGGATTTATCGGCGAATGGATTTTAAAAACGGCATGCGCACAATTAAAAGAATGGGAAGATTTAGGGTTGCAGGATATTCAAGTTTCAGTCAATGTGTCGGTGCATCAATTTTTAAATCAGCGCTTTGTTGCGATGGTAGAAGAGGTCCTGAATGAAACAAATGTAAACCCAGTTTGCCTTCAATTAGAAATAACCGAAAGCTTTGTGCAAAATTTAGAAGAATCCGTTATTATGATTGAAAAATTAAAAGAACTTGGTTTAAAAATTGCCATCGATGACTTCGGTAAAGGGTACTCGTCATTAAGCGTGCTCAAAAATTTACCTGTCGATCATTTGAAAATCGATCGCTCGTTTATTAATGACATTGACACCGATGGAAAAGAATTAATGAAAACGATAATTCAAATGGGGCGTGGAATGAATTTTACGATTGTTGCAGAAGGTGTCGAAGAGAAAACGCAAGCAGACTTTTTAAAAGATCACGAATGCCACATCGGGCAAGGTTACTATTTTAGTAAACCGCTTGAGCAACATGAAATGGTAAGGTTATTAAAAGAAGAAAAAATATTCAACTAAGAAGTGTCTTAAGACACTTCTTTTTGTATGAAAATATTTATTTTTTGTGTAATTTTTACTATTATAGAAGAAAAAAGACAAGTCATAGGAGACTACGTGGATGGTGGGAGCATGGAGTTTTTATTTCAAGAAATATTGACAAGAGATTTACCTACGAGAATGGCCATTTTTAATAAAATGTTTAATCGCATTAACGATTTCATTTTTATTATGAAATGGGATGAAAAAAGACAAGCTTTTATTTACATGTATGTCAATGAGCATGCACTCTCGGCGTTACAAATTGATAAATCGATCTATGGGAAGTCGATTGAAGAAGTATTTCCAAAACGAGCAGATTTTTTAAATGAAAAGTATAAATTGGCGATTCAGTCAAAGAAAACGGTCATGTATGAAGAAAGTGTTATGACTCACAAGGGTGAATTCATCGGTGAGACAGCATTAAATCCAATTTTTATGGATGAAGGTAAGTCTTATCTCGTTTTTTCAATTGTGCGGGATGTGACGGACCGTAAAAAAGCGGAGGAGCAAGCAACCTTTTTCGCTTATCGGGATGAGTTAACTGGACTCGGCAATCGGCGCTTTTTTAAGCAATCGTTAGATCGTCTCATTGAAGAAGGGAAACACGGGAACCAATCGTTTGCCCTTATATTAATGGATTTGGATAATTTTAAAATGATTAATGACCATTACGGACATGATGTCGGGGATGAAGTGTTGAAGAATATGGCAAAGCGTATTCAGCAAACGGTTTCATCAGACATTATTTTATGCCGAATCGGTGGAGATGAGGTGGCATTATTATGTCCGAACGTGACGGTGGAGGAAGCTCGGCATCATGCGGACGAACTTTTAAAAGCGTTTTCGTTGCCACTTGAAACGTCGCTTCATCCTATTTCGTTAGACGTCAGCATTGGAGTAGCGATGTACCCGGATCATGCAACAGAAGGGTTAACTTTAATTAAAGCGGCTGATATTTCCTTATATTATGTGAAAAACAATGGGAAAAACGACTGGCTCATGTATTCCGATTCGCTTGGAAAGACGTATTTAGAGCGTATCTCTCTTGAACAAGCGTTGCGTGATGCACTTGTGAAAGAAGAATTTTCCCTGCATTATCAACCGCGAATAGATGCGAAGTCAGGAAAAATGAAAAGTGTTGAAGCGCTAATTCGTTGGGAGAAAGCAACCCCCGATGTCTTTATTCCAGTGGCTGAGGAAACAGGGCTAATTCATGAAATCGGAAATTGGGTGACCAAAACCGCCTGCTTGCAATTGAAAGAGTGGAAAAAGAAGGGCGTCCCAATTGAGAAGGTTTCCATTAATTTATCCTTACATCAGTTGTTGAAAGGGAAAAGCTGCTTAAGTCAGTTACGCCAAATCATTGAAGAAACAGGGGTCGACCCTTCGGAAATTGAATTTGAAATAACAGAGCGATTTATTTCACTTGAAAATCGGATGATTGATTGCTTACAGAAAATGCGGAATGTGGGCGTTACCATCTCCATCGATGATTTCGGAAAGGAATATAGTAGCCTTTGGTGCCTGCGAAAGCTACCGGTAGACGCCATTAAATTAGATCGTTCGTTTTTGGAAGATATTTCAACCGATCCGACCGTTGAATCCATTGTTGACACGATCTTAACGTTATCCAAAACATTGAACTTACGGGCAGTCGGGGAAGGAATCGAAACAGAAATTCAAGCGAAAAAACTAACAGACTTAGGCATTCATGAAATGCAAGGATACTTATTTAGTCGACCACTTCCTCCGAATGAATTAGAAGCCTTATTTGAAAAAGTAGAAATCAAAAATTGAGCAAAGGTATATGCCTTTGTTCTTTTTTATGAAATGATGATGAAGGTGATTAAAATGTTTGCTAGGCTAATTGATCGATTGGCACTCTATCAATTCCATCAAAAGCGAAGTCAAGAGAATCATTTTTCGTTGAAAACTTTACCCTATTCCGCAATAAAAGAAACAAACGTTTCTATTTCGAGTTTTCGTGAGGTAGAAGATTATAGAGTCGGAAAGTTGACATTTCAGTCAGTTATTCCATCATCGATTCTATGTAATGACTTTGTTAAAGGTGAAGTTTGGTTACAAAAGATAGAAGATATGCCAAATGTAATTTTTGTACATGGTTGGAGAATGGAAAGTTATGACCGCGTTAAAAATATTTTTCACGAACGTATTAAGAATGAGCTTCTTTGGAACATGTATTATATTCCCCTTCCGTATCATATGGAGCGAAAGCCATCGGAATCCTTATATAGTGGCGAGTATATGATAAGCGCAAACATTAATAGGACTGTATTGGCGACACAACAAGCCATTGCTGATATTCGAGCGGTTATTCAATGGATAAAAAGTAACCAAAAGGGACCGATCATTGTGATTGGAGTAAGCTTAGGTGGTTGGATTACGAATTTACTTGCTACCATGGAGGAAAATATTGATTATATCTCATCAATATTTTACACAAATAGTTTAGCCCATGCGGTTTGGCATACGATTCCTGGAAGGTATATTAAGGCTGATTTAGTTAAACATGGTGTCACCTTTCAGGACTTGCAAACATACTGGGATGTGACAAATCCAAGTTGTTTTTCACCCGTTGTCAATAAAAATAACATTTTCCTACTTTCTGCAAAATATGACCAGTATGTAGATTTTGACGATGCAACAGACCTTTGGAAATCATGGGGGTATCCAAAGCGGATGGTCATGAATTGCGGCCATAGTGGCATCGTGTTAAAAAGAAAACAAATTGCAGATGAAACCATTCGATTTCTCACAGAACGTTTAAAATAAAGTCATTCATCAAAAACTATCCCTAAAAGGGGATGAGATGATGATTTCTTATTATGAAGTGAGGCCTTCTGATCAAGGCGAGTATACACTATATGTTTATGTCGATTCGTTATTGAACGAATTTGCCAGTGAGTGGAATGCGAATGGAGAGGAAAAGGGAAGTCTTGTTGAAGCGGCGAAAAATATTGTTCACGAACGCTTTCCTGAATTGAAAGTGACGTTCGTGAAGGTCATGTGCAGTGGCATGGTCGTTTCGTCTTTTTCACTTGGATCGGTATTGAAATCAGCAAAGGCGATGACGAATCCGACGAATTCTCATGTCGTACAGCCGCAAATTTACTATGAAGTAGTGGTCGGTGATACGCTCTGGAGCTTGTCTTCCAAATATGCAGTAGCTATCGATGATATAAAACGTGCGAACCGTTTGACGTCTGATCAGTTAGCAATTGGGCAGCGACTCATCATTCCAAATGCTCTTCATGTTGTACAACAAGGGGACTACTTATCGGCCTTGGCGAAAAAGTATGGCACGACCGTTGCTGCGATTAAGCAAGCCAATCAACTTACAACTGACAAAGTCAAGATCGGTCAGAAGTTGTGGATTCCGAAAAATATCGAAGTACCCTCAATGCCACCGATTTCTAGCAATACGACTTACACCGTCCAGTCGGGTGACAGCTTATCAGGAATAGCGAAAAAATACGGAACAACGGTGACAGCGATAAAAGGGGCAAACAATTTGTCCTCGGATACCATTTACATCGGTCAAACGCTTCAAATACCGAGTGGAGAAGCGCAACAAGCGGAACGAGCGGGGCAGGCAACAGAATACATCGTCCAGCCAGGTGACAGCTTATCAGGGATAGCGAAAAAATACGGAACAACGGTGACAGCGATAAAAGGGGCAAACAATTTGTCCTCGGATACTATTTACGCCGGTCAAACGCTTCAAATACCGAGTGGAGAAGCGCAACAAGTAGAACGAATGGGGCAGGCAACAGAATACACCGTCCAGCCAGGTGACAGCTTATCAGGGATAGCGAAAAAATACGGAACAACGGTGACAGCGATAAAAGGAGCGAACAATTTGTCCTCGGATACTATTTACGCCGGTCAAACGCTTCAAATACCGAGTGGAGAAGCGCAACAAGTAGAACGAACGGAATCGACAACAACGTACACGGTGCGCGCTGGTGACAGTTTATGGACAATCGCGAGAGCTTATGGAACATCTGTGGACGATGTGAAACGATTGAATGGACTGACAACGGATCGGTTATTCGTAGGACAAGTTTTAATCGTTCCAAAAGCTCAAGAAGGTGTACAAACAAAAAATCAGATCACGTATACGACCCATGTCGTACAGCCAGGAGATACGTTATGGGACATTAGCATTCAATACGGTATTCCACAAAGAGAGTTGTTAGAGGTCAATCAATTAACGACGAATAGTGCGTTATCAGTCGGTCAAACGTTAACAATTCCCGTTCATCATATCGCAACAAAACCTGTGGTGAGTGAGCGGCACGGAGAATTATTACAATGGTGGACGGAAGCACAATATGTTTTTCCAATTGGAAAAGAAGCGAAAGTTATCGATTTTGAAACAGGAAAATCGTTTCAAATTAAACGAACGATCGGTGCCAATCATGCCGATTGTGAAACTGTGTCGACAACAGATACTAACATCGCCAAAAGCATTTGGGGAGGGTATAGCTGGAAAACGCGTGCGGTCCTAATTGAAGTGGATGGGCGTAAGCTAGCAGCGAGTATGAGTTTTATGCCACACGGTGTGGAATACATTAAAGGAAACGGAATTGACGGACATTTTGATGTGCATTTTTATGAATCGACTCGCCATAAAGATGGAAAGATTGACCCTTATCATCAAGAAGAGGTGAAAATAGCAGCAGGAGTTTCGGGGTGAATGTGGTGGAACATACTCTAAGCGCGGAATCGTTGTCTGTAAGCGCGCGGTTGGACACGCAATGCGCGTGTTCCTTGTCTGTATGCTCGCGATTGGACATTCAATGCGCGGATTCCTTGTTTGTAAGCGCGCGGTTGGACATTCAATGCGTAGACTCGTTGTCTGTAAGCGCGCGATTGGACACGCTATGCGCGAGTTCCTTGTCTGTATGCTCGCGATTGGACATTCAATGCGCGGATTCCTTGTTTGTAAGCGCGCGGTTGGACATTCAATGCGAGTTCCTTGTCTGTAAGCGCGCGGTTGGACATTCAATGCGCGAGTTCCTTGTCTGTAAGCGCGCGATTGGACATTCAATGCGCGAGTTCCATGTTTGTAAGCGCGCGATTGGACATTCAATGCGCGGATTCCTTGTTTGTAAGCGCGCGGTTGGACATTCAATGCGCGGGTTCGTTGTCTGTAAGCGCGCGAAGTCCAACTCAATGCGCCAGTTCCTCTGCTTTATGCGCGCGAAGTCCAACTCAATGCGCGAGTTCCTCTGCTTTATGCGCGCGAAGTCCAACTCAATGCGCGAGTTCCTCTGCTTTATGCGCGCGAAGTCCAACTCAATGCGCGCGTTCCTCTACTCTATGCGCGCGAAGCCCAGCGCAATGCGCGCGTTCCTCTGCTTTATGCGCGCGAAGTCCAACTCAATGCGCGGGTTCCTCTGCTTTATGCGCGCGAAGTCCAACTCAATGCGCGCGAAGCCCAACGCAATGCGCGGGTTCCTCTGCTTTATGCGCGCGAAGCCCAACGCAATGCGCGCGTTCCTCTGCTTTATGCGCGCGAAGCCCAACGCAATGCGCGGGTTCCTCTGCTTTATGCGCGCGAAGCCCAACGCAATGCGCGCGTTCCTCTACTTTATGCGCGCGAAGCCCAACGCAATGCGCGCGTTCCTCTGCTTTATGCGCGCGAAGTCCAACGCAATGCGCGCGTTCCTCTACTCTATGCGCGCGAAGCCCAGCTCTATGCGCACGTAGCACATCTTCTGTTGGCGCTTTCTCAACCGTATGCACATAGAAAAAAACTGGGGTTCTTCCCCAGTTTTTTAATAATAAGGCGATATTAAAATGTAGACTAATACGCCGGTAAAGCTTACATATAACCAAATCGGCATCGCCCAGCGCACAATTTTACGGTGCTTTTCGACTTGGTTTGAGATTCCCCAGAAGAAAGCAAAGAGTGCAAGAGGGACGATGATTGCAGCTAAAATGCTGTGAGACGTTAAGACGAATAAGTAAAACATTTTTTCAAATCCCGCACCACCGTGGCGTGTTGGTTCTGTCGATAAGAAGTGATATGTTAAATACGATACGAAAAACAGGGCAGTGGATGAAAATGCCGCGATAATAAAGTTGCGGTGCACTTTAATGTTTTTTCGTTTAATCGCAAATAACGCTGCCACTAAAAAGACGAACGTGAAGCTATTTAAGATCGCATTAATGCGCGGGAAAATGGTTAGATCAAATTGAACTTCGCCGCGATATCCGATTGGTGAGAAGAATAAAATTAAAATAATCGCATTTATGACGATTGAAAGACTCACAACGATAGGTGTAAAGTTTTTCGGTTTATTCGATTGGTTGTTTGTCTGACTCATAGTACATCTCCTTTATTACGAAAGTTGGACACATAATTAGGCTATCACTCCTTATTCTACCACGACTGAACGTTTATACAAGTGACAGACTCATGAACTTAATCAAGAGTAGAGGAATACTAAACGGGAAAAGGCATTTCAATTCGCCCATAAGCGAAACTGAAATGCCTCATAGATTATTGAATCGTTGACAGGTCTGCGACAATTTTTCCGCGGACGTGTCGTTCAGAAAGTTTTTGTAAAGCTTTCGGTACTTCATGAAGTGAAATGATTTCATGAACAAGCGGGTTTAATTTTTTCTCGTTGACGAGCTTTAATAATTCGTCACCCATTACTTTTAAATCAATTTGAGCTTCTTTGTCGCCACCTTCTAAATGAGCACCGCCGAGCGCGATTTCATGGAAGGAGAGGGCTTTCGTAAACGGTTTGACGAGACTAAAGTCTGGTCCGCCTGCAATGTATGCCAACCGTCCGTTAAAGGCAAGCATGTCAAGTGCATCGGTTGCTGTTTTTCGACCGACCGCATCAAGTACGCAATCAACTCCACGTCCATTAGTTAGCTCCAACACTTTTTCCTTCACATCTTCTGAGTGATAATCGATCATAAGATGAGCCCCCAAAGATTGAATGAAGTCGTGATTGTGCTTGGAAGCCGTACCGATAATGGTAGCGCCAGTTAATGCTGCTAATTGAACAGCAAATCCACCAACACCACCAGCCGCACCTTGAATGAGAATCGTTTCACCTTTTTGGATGTGAAGCTTGCGGAAAAGGGCTTGGTATGCTGTCATTCCCGCACATGGTAAGGCTGCAGCCTCAATAAACGATACGTCATCTGGAATATGGCTAACGCTATGCGCTGTTGTCACTGCGTATTCGGCATAGGTTCCTTTCTGTTGAAAACTGCCGTGGTACACAACGCGGTCTCCCACTTTCACATCTTCTACACCTTCACCTACTTCAGCCACGATTCCAGCACCATCCACACCTAAAATGTGTGGGTATGCCCATTTTGGATTACCATTTGTCGCCGTTTTGTAATCAACCGGATTTAAACCGACGGCCTGAATGTGTACAAGAATCTGACCAGCTTTTGGTGATGGCTTTTCCATTTCAGCAATTTTCATCTCGTGCCATTTGTTTGGGCCAAGTAACGGTAAGGCTTTCACTTACATCCACTCCTTAATAAGCACCTTGTGAATACGTAAGTTCATAGCTGTGCGTGTAAATTTCAAAAATATTTCCGAACGGATCTTCAACATATACCATTTTATATGGTTTTTCACCAGGGTAATATTCACGAATTGGCATGCGTTGTTTTCCACCGTATGCTTTAATTTTTTCGACTAATCCTTCAATGTCAGGATCTTGCACACAAAAGTGGAAAAGACCGGTTTTCCAATATTCAAAGTTATTTTCAGGCTGTTCGTTATGGGAGAATTCGAATAGCTCGATTCCGATTTTATCTCCAGTTGCTAAATGGGCAATGCGGAAGCTTTCCCAATCATTTCCGAATACGTCACGGCACATCTCGCCGATTGCGGAATCATCATTTTGAATTTCAGACGGCTCCATAATGACGTACCATCCAAATACTTCGCTGTAAAATTTAATGGCCTCTTCTAAGTTTGGTACTGAAAGACCGATATGTGAAAATGTTCTAGGATAAATAGGCATTTTTCATTCCTCCAATTGAATTTTTTTGACGGTTTTCATTATAATTCGGTATCATCCTATTAGGAAGAAGGCACTTTAAAGTGGGATACTAACCAAAAAGTAAGAGAGGTGAACAGCATGTCCGACTCAATTCAGGTAGATGAAAAAGGAAAGCTGAAATGCTCGATTGAGTTTACGTTATCAAAGATCGGTGGAAAATGGAAAACGGTGATTTTGTGGCATCTAGGAGTCGATGGTCCCCAGCGATACCGAGATTTAAAAGATTTACTCCCAGGAATTGCGCATAAAATGTTGAGCCAACAATTAAAAGAATTGGAGCAGGATGGCCTCATTGTGCGCCATCAATATGAAGGAGTCCCACCGAAAGTAGAGTATTCAATGACAGAAAAAGGCATGACGCTCATGCCTGTGTTACACGCGATGCATCAATGGGGAACGGAATTTGGCGAATAAATACATAAAAATAGCACCCTTTTCATAGGGTGCTACACGAAAAAGTAAGACAGATGACAGACGGGATGAGAGGGGGAAGAATCTCTTTCTAGCTCTTTTTTAAAGGTCTATGAGAGTGCGACTAACATACAAATGCTGTACCAACGATAACAAGGAGAATAAACAAGACAACAATCAAAGCAAAGCTATTATTGTAACCGTGACTCATAACTCTCACCACCTTATTTGAGATTCTCTTTATTCTATGAATGAGCCCCGAATTTGAAATGGACAAACATCTAGCGAATGAAAAAATGGGTGAAAATTGGGTGATTCTCATGGTGCGAATTTTTCGTGTAAGTGTAATTGTAGCGATTTGTGCATTAGTATTTTTGGTAGTAAAGCATGGAATAGGAGAAGAAGACGTTCGACAGATTGAAAGTGAAATCACCGTTGAAACGGCGGTGTCAAGAGAAAAGCGTTTAAATGTTCCACTTCTGAATCAGATGGCTCACCCGAAGCTTTATAATGGGTGTGAAGTAACCAGCCTTGCAATGGTTATGCAATATCATGGCATTGTTATAACGAAAAATGAACTGGCAGATCAAATAAGGAAAGTGCCTCTTACGTACCCGAACGGGCAAAAAGGGAACCCGAATGAAGGGTTTGTTGGGGATATGGTAAACGGTCCTGGCCTGTCAGTGTATCACGGACCAATAACCGAATTAGCGAAAGAGTATGTAGGGGAGAGGGCAATTGATTTAACGGGAAGTGATGTCACAGTTCTTTATGAACAAATTGATAATGGTCTACCTGTATGGGTTATTGCAACGACGACCTTAAAGCCTGTTAACAACTTTCAAACGTGGGAAACACCACAAGGAGCAATCGACATTACGTTTAGCGTCCATAGCGTCGTCATGACGGGATATGATGACACGCATGTATATGTGAATAATCCGTACGGAAAAAAGGACCAACGAGTTGAGAAATCCTCGTTTGAGGAGGCGTGGATTCAAATGGGGCGGCAGGCGATGGTGATAACGTCTTAACGAGAAAAGTGTATGGCGAGCAACAATGAATGGCCATACACTTTTTCTATTATTTATTAGTACGACGAGATAAAATACCAATGTTCTTCTATTTTTTTCACTTCTTTTAAATCGCTAGCAAAATCTCCTTGAACAGGTGGTTGATCCGTTGGTGAATAGATAAATCCTGAGAAATTATCTAGAACTCCTCTAAAGGTATAGAAGAGAATAAAATCATTACCTTTCTTCTTCTCTACGACAATTTCGCCGCCACCTTTTGATAAATGTTTGAATTCTTCCGGAAGTTCAATGAGACGATCATTGTAAGAAACGTTTGGACGTAGACGTTCTTGATAGACCATACTCACCACGCTTTCTCGCTCTTTTTTATTCTTGTTGAAATCTATTTGTAATAGCACTTGCTGAAAGGGAAAAAGGGTAATAAGAAGAAGTGTGGCAAGCTGTATGATAAAAGGTTTGCTATCTTTTCTTTTAAGCCAATATAAAACGGTCGTAATTGTCACAATTACAAAGAAACCGAATATCACAAGAGATAAAATAGGGGCAAAGAAAACGGTGAGAGCATCAATAAACATCCACTGTACAAAGGGATGCATCAGTACAAAACAACTGCTAATGATTGAGAGAAACAAAATAGGGTTGAATTAGATTTTTACCTGACCTTTTCTTCTTTTACGTATTCAGACACCATCACACCGATGTTTAAACGCTCCATTACAGAATGTTAAAACTACCTGAACAATATATTTTGTTAGTTCTAAAAATAACAATCTTTAATAAAGGCTGTTTCGTATAAATTGTTGATTTTTCAAACATTTTTAAGATGAATTTCGGATATTGCGCTACGGTCACCTTGCTTTCCTTGGGGAGGAAGTCGAGCCTCTTTGCCATGCTGCCTGTGAGGTCTCGCTTTTCCTCTATATCCCGCGAGTCAGGTCGCTCCATTACAAAGGGGAAGAATGATTCTCAAAAATGTATTTTATCCTCACTAAAAGCAACAATTCTTTGGAATATTGCCTGTATAAAAGTGTTCAAGACTATCACGCCGTCTTGAACATCATTGTCTGCTTTCATTTTTTTCTAGTGGGTTTGTTTTTTCGCTTGGCGCTTCGATATCAATTCGAGGTGATTCGTCGATTAATTCTTCCATCCCAGTTGCGTAGTAACCAGAGAAGGTAAGTTCAAAAGAAAAGTAGTCGGCGTCGTTATCGATGTACGATAAATTCTCTACGATGATGATTCGTTCACTCGCTTCCAAGCTTTCAATGAACTGTGTCATTTCTTCATAATTGTCTGCATGAACGACGACGGTCATGGAAGCTTTTTCTAAAGTGTGAGCCGAAGTCGAGGTTTCAGCGGGTAATTCATTTTTTGTTTGAAAAGAAAGTCCAATATTTTCGATATCCTCTAACTCACTATTTTCTTCATCCTCCGATGTTACGACTTCATAGTTTTCGATAATCGTACCCGATACGGTTTTTGCTTCTTCTAGTTCGGCAAATAATTGATCATAAAGTGGTTGAACGGGTACTTGCTTTTGTAACGCATAGGATGTTTGCTCCGCAATCGATGGAGGAGTTGGTGCTTCTTGAAGTGCTTCCAACACTTTTTTTTCGATTGCTAATGTTTCCTCTTTTAGTGCTCTCGTTTCCTTCAATGGATGAATCCAAAGAAACTGAAGGAGGAGTGTTACGATGATGATGACCATTACAGTCACGCTTACATAGATTGTTTGTTTTTTTGTTAGCTGGAGGTTCATTCGGACGCCTCCTTTTGTAATTCTTTTAACGTCATTCGATCAATCATGATCTTATACGAAGCAACATATGTCGATAACTGATTTTCCGTTTCTTCTTCCCCGGTACGGTTTGCGACGACTTGTTCGAGAATGACGTTTTCAATCCAACTCTCGTTTAGAAGATGACGGTAATAAAATGCTGCATCCATTTCTTTTTGAATATGAACCGTGACGTTCATCACATTCCCGCTTAATTGGAAGTCGGTAAAGTAGCTTTCTGTCGGCAGTAATTTTGAAAGTCTTGTTAGTAAATCGACCGTATCAAGCTGATTGGATTTCGCTATATCTGTGAATGTTTTAAGCTCGTTAATTTTTTGGACCGTAGGTGATTCAGTCTTTGTGTTGGTTTCAAACTCCTTTTGCTCTATTTGAATGGCTGTTAGTTGCTGATCGATAGATTTGATGTCGGTTGTCACTTCTCGATATTGGGAAAAAAGCGCAATCCCTAAAATGAGAGTGATGACGACAAGAAATAAGATATAGAAAAGGATAGCTTTCTTTTTTGGTTCTTTCTTTTGGAGTAAATTGATTTCGATTAACATTAGTTTCCCTCTCTCACAGCTAAGCCTAAAGCGTTAAACCATTTCGGTTCTAAAGGAGTTGGTAAAATGACTTCATTTGGAATGGTGATGATTGGTAATGAAAAGCGGTCTCGCATTTCTTGTTGGATAGTTGTAAGAAATGGATGATCGCCTGTTAACAAGATACTCGTAATTTCTTGATTGCCATTATGCAATGAAAATTGATAGAATCGCAAAATTCGTTCAATTTCAATGTATATGTCTTGAACCGCCGATACAATGTCGAATTCGTTTGTCGTGCTGAAATCAAGTGTATGACCAGTTTCGGACCGCATTGGATTCCATATACCTTCCCCGTATGGAATCGGGAATTGCTGCATGAACGATGGTCGCTCATCATCAAAAATGCTTACCGTTATCGACTGCATATTGAGTTGAATCAACAAATAATGTTCATCTTGTGAAGTAAGTTCATAATGATGAAATAATCGGTATTGGCTAAATGGTGAAATGTCAGCCACAACCGGGTTTGTACGTAATTCTTTTAGTTTGTTAGCAATCGTGTTGACGACTGCTTCTGGCGCTGCAACTAACAACACTTTCTTCGTTTCGTTTGTTTCATAAAGGAATGTTCCATCAATAATAGGAGAATCAAAGGGTAAATGAATCGACTGATCGAGTTCAAAATATAAGTGACCAACGATTTCATCATTCGGAACGTCAATAGGTACGTCGACAACACGCACGACGACTGAAGCGTCGGGGAGGAGAAAACGGACGTCCTTTCGTTTTAAATTCCAGCTTTGAATACAAGACGATAGCGCTGACGTAAACGCTTCTTCATCGATGATCCGACCTTGCTCGATTATGCCGGGTTCTAAATAATACTCACCGTGGTGGGAAACGAAAATTGGATTCGTTTGTTTCACCTCGACAAAGCGAATAACATCATCTTTAATCTCTAAATTTGCTACATTTGATTTTGAAAAGAGAGAAGTAATTTTCATAGCATTCACCTTTATAGTATTTGCACATACCACTGAATTATCGAATCGCCGTAAAAATAAGCAACAAGTGCGCCGAGGCTAATAAATGGTCCGAATGGGATGGCGGATTTTCTCGTTAGCTTTTTCGATATCATCCCGAAGAGGCTAAACAAGGTTCCAACAATCGTTGCGATAAAAAAGGCAAGCAAGACATCTTTCGTACCAAGAACAAGCCCGATTACGGCAAATAATTTAATATCGCCACCTCCCATTCCACCTTTACTAATAACGGCAATCACATACAATAATGCAAATCCTACGAAGCTACCGAGAAGAGAATCATATATAGGGGAAAGAGGGATGAGCATTCGTTCTATTAAAAATAGGATAAAAAAGAATAGAAGTATTCGATTCGGGATGAGCATATATGACAAATCACTAACCGTGATAATGATTAAAAGCGACACGAATGTAAGTGCCACAACGAGTTCAAGCTCAAATCCTATTTTATAAAGAGAAAAGACAAACAACAAGCCTGTAAGTGCTTCAAATGCTGGGTAGAAGAGCGTAATGTTGCTCTCGCAATTTCGGCAACGGCCCCTTTGCCAAACATATGAAACGATGGGGATCAGCTCTTTCCAAGAAAGCACAGTATGACAATGTGGGCATGAAGAGCGAGGGTGGACAATGGACTTTTTATTTGGAACCCGCATCCCGACCACATTAAAAAATGAACCGAACGTTATGCCGACAAGAAAGGTATACAAATAAACGAACAACATGCATAGACTCCTTACTGCTCAATATTTGGAAAAAGCGTGGCGATGTCACCACGCTTTGCAATTTATTATTAACTACCGCTAGAAGCAGCTCCAATGGAATATCCGTCTTTTCCACTTTTATGATTATTAATGTCGGCAATGCTAGCATTTGTGAATTCAACATTTTGAGAGGCTCCTGTAGCTGTCCCTGTAATTACTAAAGTTCCGCTACTGTCTTTAGTAACAACTGGTTCACCAGTTTCCCACTCAGTTCCTGCTGTTTCAAGGTAGTTGCTCAATTCACTGGAAGTTACTCCGTCGGAATCAATAGTACCTCCATCTAATTCATAAAGCTTGGCAGCATTTAACATAGCAATTGCATCTGCTTTGGCTCCGTCTACTTTCGAATTTTCAATAATGTTGCCAATTGCAGGTACAGCAACCGCTGCAATAATACCTAAGATGACAATAACAGCTAGTAATTCAACTAGTGTTAAACCGCGTTCGTTGTTTAGATGTTTTTTGAACATTTTTCGTTTCTCCTCCTTTAATTATTGTATGGTATTAAATATAGTAAACATTGGAACGACAATTGCAAGGACAATGGTTCCAACGATTACGGCAAGGAATACAATCATCATCGGTTCAAGCATCGCTTTGAATTGATCTGTGGCGGTTTCGACTTCTGCTTCGTAAAAGTCCGCGGCTTTTTGAAGCATGTAATCGAGTGAACCGGTTTTCTCCCCAATGGCCATCATTTGAATGACGAGAGGGGGGATGATCCAATGTTTTTTCATCGGTTCGGTTAAGGAATTTCCTGTTTCAAGTGAACGCCTTGCTTTTTGTAAGACGTCCGACACTATTAAGTTTCCGACAATGCGCTCCGATAGGATGAGCGATTCAAGTATCGGAACGGAATTCTCCAGTAACGAACCGAACGTTCGTGTAAAGCGTGCGATGAGTGCTTTTTGATACAATTTACCTATTAAAGGCATTTTCATTATAGCATAATCAATGTAGATTCTTGTAGATTTATTGTAAAAAATTAGTAAAAAAATGACGAACAATAGAACGATAATGAGCAAAACAAAAAGGATGTTATTCATTAACCAGTCGCTAATGGCAATAATCGCTGATGTGATGAAAGGTAGTTCGCTATCAAACTGAACAAACAAATCCTCAAATGTTGGAATAACATAGGTTAGTAAAAAGGTCACGATAAAAAGGGTAATTATTCCAATAACAATTGGATATGTAAGCGCTGATTGAAGTTTTTTCCTCGTCCGATATTGTTTATCGTAATAGTCGGCTAATCGCTCTAACGTCGTGTCCATCGTTCCGCTCGTTTCCCCAGCCATCAACATGTTGACGAAAAGAGGGCTGAAGATGTGTGAGTGCTTTTTGCAAGCAGATGAAAGGGAAGAGCCTTCCCGCAATTCAACTTCAATTTGAGCCAACGCTTTTTTTAACACTTTACTTTCTGTTTGTGCCCCAAGTATACTCGTTCCTTCTACGATGGAAACGCCCGAGCGAATAAGAATGGCAAATTGTCGTAAAAAAACGATGAAATCAATCGGTTTCACTGGGTTACCGATATAAATCTCCTTTGACCAGATCGATTCCTTCTTCTGCTCAGCCTGTAATAAGCGCAAGCCACTTTCCTTTAATTTCGTTGCTAAAACTTGTTTTGACGCCGCTTCGAGCACGCCTTTATGAATTTTTCCTCGTCGGTCTCGCGCTTCGTAATTAAATTGGGGCATTTCCATTCTCCTCTAACATGTGGCGAATTGATTCATAAGCTACCAGGCCGTCTTTCATTAATTCTTTAACGTGCATTTGCATCGTTTGCATTCCATGCTCTTTCGACGTTTGGATGACGTTTGGAATTTGGTGTAATTTTTGATTCCGAATCAAGTTGCTGACGCTATTGTTATTGACTAGAATTTCTGTAGCAGCGATTCTTCCCCTTCCGTTTTGGAGCGGGAAAAGACGCTGAGAAATAATAGACACGAGAACAGTGGCGAGCTGGTATCGAATCTGTTCTTGTTGGCTGGCAGGGAACACGTCAACAATTCTCTCAATGGTTGCCGGTGCGCTCATTGTATGAAGCGTTCCAAATACTAAGTGACCCGTTTCCGCAGCTGAAATTGCAGTTGTAATCGTTTCTAAATCACGCATCTCACCAACTAAAATGACATCCGGATCTTGGCGTAGTGCTGCCCGTAACCCAGTCGAAAACTGTAAAGTGTCTGTGCCCACTTCACGCTGATCAATAATGGAATGGATATTATTATGCACATATTCAATTGGATCTTCTAGCGTAATAATATGTTTCGCTTCGGTTCGATTAATGTAGTCAATCATGGAAGCGAGTGTTGTCGACTTACCGCTTCCTGTAGGGCCCGTGACGAGCACGAGTCCTTGTGGCTTTTCGGCAACTCGCTTTAGTATAGCCGGTAAGCGCAAATCGTCAATTGCCGGCACGGTATTCGGAATTAAACGAATCGCTGCAGACGTTCCACCACGTTTTTTGTAGACATTGAAACGGAAGCGCGATACGTTCTCCAGTTCATAAGAAAAATCCACTTCACCATTTCGTTCGAAGTGATCAACTAATTCTTGTCCCATTACAGCTTTTAATGAATCCATTAATTCGTCTTCTGAAAGGGGAATGCCCTCATCGTGACGGAGTTTACCGTGAATGCGGAATATCGGTTTCATATTGGTTGATAAATGAACATCCGATGCTTTAAGCGATTGTGCTCGAGTTAAAATGGAATGTATTAGCTCTTTCATGTTAATCCCTCTATTCTATTGCCACTCGTAAAATTTCTTCGGTCGTCGTAATTCCCTCCATTACTTTTAACAATCCATCTTGAATAAGGAAGGTTAAACCGTTTTGAAGGGCGAGTGAACGAATGTCACTCATCGGCGATACATTTAATATAGCGTTACGAATCTCTTCTGTAATTTCCAATACTTCGTGGATAGCCGTACGTCCTTTATAGCCTGTCATGTTGCAAGTCGGGCAACCTTTCCCGCGGTAGACGAATTCGATTTCGATACCATAGCGGGCAAAAATTTGCTTTTCTCGCATGCTCGCTTCGACTTTTTCTTTGCAATCACGACAAATTTTGCGAATGAGGCGTTGCGAAACGACGCCGCTTAATGAAGAGCCGATTAAAAATGGCTCAACACCTAAATCTTTCAAGCGACCAATTGTTCCGATGGAATCATTCGTGTGTAACGTTGAAAAGACGAGGTGACCAGTCATCGCGGCTCGAATAGCCATTTCCGCAGTCTCTAAATCACGAATTTCTCCAATCATGATAATGTTTGGATCTTGTCGGAGGATGGCCCGTAGACCAGCTGCGAATGTCAAGCCAATTTTCGGGTTGATTTGAATTTGGTTGATTCCGTCTATTTGATATTCAACAGGATCTTCAATTGTAATAATGTTATGACTTTCCTCATTTAAAATATTGAGTGCTGAATACATCGTCGACGTCTTCCCGCTTCCGGTCGGCCCTGTAATTAAAATGATGCCATGAGGGCGCTCTATCATTTTTTTGAACAACATTAAGTTGTTTGGGGAAAAGCCGAGTTGCTCGATATCATTAATCGTTGAGCCGAAATCAAGAATGCGAATAACCATTTTTTCACCGTAAATGGTTGGAAGGGTACTTACACGTAGGTCAACCTTTCGGAAATCGATATCAATTTTAATTCGACCATCTTGGGGCAGTCGTTGCTCCGTTATATTTAAGTTGGCCATAATTTTTAAGCGTGTCGTTAAATGGTCTTGCACTTGTTTTGGTAGCTGTCTTTCTGTTCGAAGTGTTCCGTCTACGCGAAATCGGACGACCAATTTCTGTTCATGCGGGTCAATGTGAATGTCGCTTGCATTTTGCGTTATTGCTCGTTGTATCAATTGGTTGACGAGCTTGACGATCGGTGAATCCTCATCTTCTACATTCGTATTTGCCGCATTGGCCATGGCGTTATTGGCCATCCACTCTTCGTCAAAGTCCTCGATGTCATATAGTTTGTTCAAGCTTCTGTAAATATCGTCTTTTGTTGCAATGACAGGCTCGATCGTAAACCCAGTCGAAAGTCGCAAGTCATTGATAGCGAAATAATCCATTGGGTCCGCCATCGCGACATACAATTTTCCAGACTCTTTCTTTAACGGAATGACTAAGTTCCGCTTAGCAAACTCTTTTGAAACAATCTTCACTAATGAAGTGTCAAATGGATAATTGTAAAGACTCACATGCTGAATGCCAAGCTGAAATTCGAGTTCCTCAACGAGCTGAAGTTCGGTAATATATCCCTTTTGTAATAAAACGTCTCCTAGCTTTTGGCCTTGTTCTTTTTCTTGTAGGGCTTGGTGTAATTGCTCTTCCGTAATCTTTCGGCTTTGAACGAGCAAATCCCCTAAACGAAGCGGTTTTGATTGACTCATGACTCATTCACCACCTTATGTTCCTCAGATTGCTCCATTGCTTCTTCTACAATTTCTTCGATATATATTTTAAATTCATCCTCCGTGACGATAGATAATTGTCCTTCTTCCAGTTGTTCTTCGACTGGATTTACTTCTGCTACTTCTCGTGTCCCGTGAACTTCAATGCCTGATACCGCAGGATAAAATTCATGAGAGACCTTTTCTTTTTTAGACAATTCTCCGTTCTCTCCATATATAATACGATAAACGTCCAACGAAACGGCTGCATAGCCTTTTTGTTCCACATAGTAAATGCCAGTGTCCATATCATCTGTATAGCGAACAACCGGATTGACTTCATGATACTCAATATTATCCACTTCTACTTTATACGTATGCTTAAAAGGTTGTCCAATTAAATCAATGTAAAGACGATCGCCGTCTTGTTCAAATTGGAATGCATAATTTTCCTCATTTGGGTTGTGAAAAACAAAGTCGTAGTCACTTGCTGTCACTTTTACATCTTGGCCGAGTGTTGCATAAGTCGGTAATATTCGATGAGCTGTTCGCTTTAATATCTGAAAGTTAGACTGCAAGATGACTTTATACATAGCTGTTCCGAGAAAACTCCATTCCTCATCGGTGCCTGAAACAGTGCTCAATTCCACCCAAGAATGAAGAGAGAACGTTTCGTAGCCTGTGATGGAAATTTGTTCGTGCGCTTCAACGAAGCTTGTCACAAAATCCGTCATTTCAAGCGGGACGATGATCCTTGATGAAGCAACAGTCTCTAAACTTGATTCATCCACATATTCCTTTACGTTCATGTAAATGTCCCCATCATCGAGTTTTTGCACGATTTGTATGAGGTCTTGTTCCAACTTTTTGAATTGGATGGACCCATATTGTGAAGGCATTAACTCCTGCTGTAGCCATTCTCGTAGGATTTGAGTATCGAGCGACACGATAAGATCGTTTTGTCTATTATTTTGCAATTGAGATATTGTTTTATCAATATAAAAGGTGTATACGCTTGATGGTAAAGTGAAGCTTTTATTTTGATAGATTAACGTAATGGTAGACTGTTGCTTCCAATCTTCTATTTTTGATGCTAGCATCGCTTTCACTTCTTCTTCCGTCATTCCTTCAATGCGTACGTTTGAAAGGTACGTATTGTTTTCGAAGGTATTTTGAAGAGGGAGATAAGCACAACCTGTTAATATTAAAGATATACATAAAACTAGTATGCGAATGTTTTTCATTTCTCACCTTGACCTATGTATTTTTTGGAAATAATTTCATTTAATAAGGTCGACAGTATCATTCTATAATAAAATAAATCATGATAAAATAGATTTGTTGTTAATATTTAGTTAAATTTGACTATTTTTTTGACTGGAGAAAAGTATGAGAGAATGGAAAAATAATGAAAAAGGTATGACGCTCATTGAATTATTAGCTGCGGTCGCGATTTTAACGGTCGTGTTGAGTCTCTTTGCCTCTTTTTTTATTCAATCTTCCTTGTTTACGAAAAAAAATGAAGAAGCGATGGAAGCAACGAGTTATGTGCGTCTTGTCTTAGATGAATTACGCGGAAATCCCCATTCGCTTTATTCGGCGTGTGGGGTGCAATCATTTCAAGCTGGAAGCTTTCCTTATATTTGTGAAGAAGGATCTTTTTTTGAGAGTGATCAGTTTGAAGTGCGTCTTGTTGTCGATGAAGTTCCTGCGATTCAAAATGAAACACCTGCCTACGAAGTGAAAATTGAAATCTATCAATCTGGCAAAAAACGAACCGAAACGTATGGGTTAATCGAGGTGTCCTCATGAAGTGGATCAAAAATGAAAGAGGCATTACTTTAGTGGAAGTTTTGGCTACGATGACAATCTTCATGCTTTTTATTACACTTTTTTACCAAGTGCTCATTCAAGTGGTAGAGCGAATCGACTATCAACAAACGAAAGAAGAGGCAAGGCAAAAGGCGAATTATTTGATGGCTTTGCTAACAGACGTCCACCAAACGAGTATTACGTACACCGTATCAATCGATGAAAGTGGAATTATTCAAATTCAAAACGGTTTGGAGACATATGAAGTTGACACCTCTCCGTATACGGTGGATCTTTTCATCTCACAACAAGAGCAACCACTTATCATTAATACGACACTTCCTGAAAATAAAATCGTCGATTTAGAAGTAACCTTTACGAATACGGAAGATAAACGAACCGATTCCTTTACCTTTCAATCGAAAATATCCCGTTTAACAGAAGCAAAGGAGGAGTGAGTAATGCAAAACGAACGGGGTTCAGCGCTCATAATCGTGCTGCTATCCTTAACCATTTTAGTCACGCTTGGAACGGTCTTGCTTGCGCAAACCATTTCGACAGCTAAACAACGGGAACAAACCTCCTCCACGTATGAAGCGACGTACTTAGCGGAATACGGGGTCAAATATGTGGAAGAATACATCGAATCGTACATGGAAAAAAATGAGCCGACAGGGGATGTAGAAACGTTTGTATTAAACTTAGTTCATTCGTTGAAACAGGAATTAACACAGCCGATTCAAATTGGCGAAGAAAAAACGTTTACAATTCAATTTGATGACGGCAATTACGACGGTGGGCTTGAACTCCCATTTGTGATAACGGGAACGGATGAAAGAAAAGAGAAGACGTTAGAAGCGACATTCCAATTACAAAGTGCAAGCATTGGTGGTGACGAACTGGATTGGCTGGAAGATGCTTCTGATTATTGGTTGGATGAGTCGGAGTATCCGTGGTTAACAGAAAGGGAAACGTATCCGTCTATGCCGCTAACAGGCGTTACCGAATCGCAATATGTGAACTGGAAAAAAGAAAACGTGGATATCCATGATAACCTTATCTTTAAGAACGGTTCAAAGATTCAAAATAGCTCCATAAAGGCTAACGAATTTTACAGCCAAGGCTGGGTGGATTCGAGTCAATCAACCTACCAATTTGATGACGTCAGTACTCTTCAAAACGGTGGGACGTTTTCACATGATACTTTTTCCTCGAAGGGACTTTTTACCAAAAATAGTTTAACGTTAACACAGTCTTCTTTCTCCATTAACGGTCCGACTGAAGCGTATAATTGGGTGAAGTTTGATCATACTGACTTTTCTTCTACATCCTTCTATGCAGAAAATTGGATTGACGGGAAAAATGCTACATTAACGTTTTCGGATTATGTTTATTTGCAAAACGGTGGAACGCTAAAAAATACCGAATTCTCCAGTGGAGACTTATATGCGAAAAATTCCTTCGAAATTGAAAATACGAAAATGGACATCGATGGATTCGGTCACTTTCATTACTTAGAACTTGGACAAAATACCGAAATGAATATCAATGGCCACTTGTTTGTTCAAGGACAATTAAATACGCATAATAATTCGGAGCTAAAAGCATGTGGAAATGCTACGTTGAAAAGTGGAACCAACTCCTATGGAGATTTTCAAGTCGGTCAACATCTATATGTTCATAATCGACTTGGATTAAAAAATGGATCGATTATAACCGGTGGTTCGTTATACGCAAATGGCGGAATGGACATACAAAACGGGAGCGGTGGCATGACCATTGGTGGAGATTTAATTATTAATCAAAAGGCTGGTTCTTCTACAATTAATACATCAAAAGACGTTGTCGTCTTAGGTGACCTCGTGTTACTCAATGTGAATAAGAGGAGCAGCTACATGTTTTCGTTAAAAAATCAAATATTCGTAACGGGAGACATTCTGATTTACTACGAAGGGGAAGCGAATCCAGTAGTAAATGATGAATTTGCCTTCCATACGCCAGATGTTGTAGAGTATCAAAATCAAAAGAAGTTTTCAAAAGGAACCATCGTGTATCACTATCCGAATGAAGAAACGATTGAAATAGACGGCTGTGAATCGATACCAAGTGATTCAAATGAAAAGATTTTAGGTGTGGAGCTTGATCATGTGGAGTATGAATAGTGAAAAAATTGGTAGGTGAACGAAGTTAGGAGAGGATTATCGTGTTAGTGGATACGTTATAATTGCTTTCTTCGTAGGAAAGCTGACCCGAAAAATTGTTAATTCTATTTTGAACGAGCGCGTAAGTTAATAAAAATTAGTACAGTTTTAGAGCTTGGGGATCCCAAGCTTTTTTTGATGTTACAGAAAGTTTAAGTTCAATAAGGTGTTAAAGTATTCTCTTTACCGTTTTTTTGGTGTCTAGCCCCAAGCGCCATCAGCTCGGGTCGCTTCGGCCAAGGACTTGCGCTTTGCACTTTTCATATCACGAAGTTTATAAAATTCCTAACTTCTACTTCCCTTTTCAAGTTTAAGCGGATATAATGTAACTGTATTAAAAATAATAGTACACTTGTGACACGGAAGGGGTGTCTCTATGTTCGATTTAGATTTGCGCAGCCGGAAGCCGATTTATGAGCAGCTCGTCGATAAATTTAAAGAGCTGATTATGAGCGAAGTGCTTGTTGCAGATGAAAAGCTTCCATCAGTGCGTGCGCTTGCCCAGCAGTTAACGATTAACCCAAACACGATTCAAAAAGCGTACCGTGAGTTGGAACGTCAAGGATTTATTTACTCGGTGCAAGGAAGGGGTAACTTTGTTCAGCCATTGTCAGAGGAAGTGAACAAAGAAGAAATAGAAAAGCTGAAAAACGATCTAAGAAAAAAGTTTCAAGAAGCTCTTTATTTAGGGATGAAGAAAGAAGACATCCTCATCTTGCTTGATGAAGTGGAAGGGGGACGAAGCGATGATTGAAGTGAAAGGAGTTTCGAAAACATTCGAAGGGATGGACGCGCTAAAATGTGTAGATTTACATATAAAGCGTGGCTCGATTTATGGTCTCCTTGGAACGAACGGAGCTGGAAAAACAACGCTTTTAAAGATTTTAGCGGGACTTTATAAAGAAGACAAAGGCGTTGTATCAATTAATGAGCAATCCATATACGAAAATGAAGCCTTAAAGGATCGCGTCATGTTTTTATCTGATTTCCCGTCTTTTTTTGCGCACTACACGGTGCGACAAATGGCGAATGTGTATAAAAACTTGTATCACCAGTGGGACGAGGAGCGATTCCAAGCTTTACAAGAAGTATTTGAACTCGATATCCATAAAAAAATTCAGCGGTTTTCAAAAGGGATGCAGCGTCAAGTAGCGTTTTGGCTTGCGCTATCTACGAAGCCGGACGTGCTCATTTTAGATGAGCCATTTGATGGGCTTGACCCAGTGATGCGAAGAAAAGTAAAAAATTTAATTTTACAAGATGTAGCGGAGCGTGAAATGACGGTACTCGTCTCTTCTCACAATTTGCGTGAAGTAGAAGACTTTTGTGATTACATCGGCGTTTTACATCATGGAACGATGTTATTTGAACGGGACTTAGATGAGTTGAAAAGCGATATTCATAAAGTTCAAGTGGCCTTTAAAGGTGAAGTTCCTCCTGACTTTTTCGAAGCGTTTAACGTGCTTTATACAGAAGCGAGGGGGAGTGTCATGCTTTACATCGTTAGAGGAGAAGAAGAGGATATTTTATCTCATATGAACGTGCATAAGCCAGTTCTGTTTGACTTATTGCCGCTATCGCTCGAAGAAATTTTTATTTATGAAATGGGGGAAGTCGGCTATGCCATCAAAAACATCTTGGTTTAATCGAGAGTTATTAATCCTTGATTTTCGAAGCGTTGGCTGGATTAGCCTTCTTTATACAATTGCCTTATTTTTTATCATGCCGGTTAAAATCATGTTCGTTCTGTCAAATGATCATCGGTATACAAAAGCTGATTTGGCAGCGTCGTTTACCGACCCATTTCAGATTAACTGGTTTTTTCAAGTGTTAATTTACTTTATCGTACCAATTTTGCTTGCAATTTTCTTATTCCGATTTATTCATGTAAAGGAACAAGCAGAGCTTATTCATGCATTTCCTATTAAGCGGGAAAAGATATTTGTTCAAAAAGCATTTAGCGGAGTGATTTTTTTAACGGTCCCATTACTCGTGAATGCAGTCATTTTAGTCGTGCTCACACAAGTGTTTGACATTTCTTCTTTTCTTTCATTCGGTGAAATTGCCGAATGGTTTGGGACCATTTGGTTGTTTTTAATGGTACTGTTTTTTGCAAGTGTGTTCATTTCGATGTTGACAGGGATTTCGGCGGTTCAAGGGATTTTAACTTATATCTTTCTGTTTTTCCCTGTTGGGTTTAGCATTCTTCTCTTTTTGAACTTACAAAATTGGTTTTACGGATTTCCGGCCAATTATTTCATCTTTGAAGAGATCGAGCGATATTCTCCGCTTAGCCGTTTAGCTATGTTATTCAACTCACCTATAAAGACGAGTGAAGTGGCCATTGGTTTCATCTTACTTGTACTATTTATCGGTTTAAGTATTATTCTATACCGCAAACGTAAGCTTGAATCGGCTTCACATGCCATCGCGTTTCACCAATTAAAACCTGTCTTTAAATATGGTGTGACGTTCTGCTTTATGTTGCTAGGCGGGATGTATTTCATAGAAGTCGAGCGAAGTAGTGACTCGCTTTGGGTTTACTTTGGCTACTTTTGGTTTTCCATTATTGGTTACTTTATTGCCGAAATGATTTTACAAAAGTCTTGGCGTGTATTCGGGGCGATTAAAGGATATCTTGTCTACGCATTCGTCATGTCCATCGTGTTCATCGGCTTACATTTCGATTTTACTGGTTATGAGAAAAAGGTGCCGGCATTAGAGGAAATTGACCATGTATATTTCGGTCCGTATCTATACGAAACGGAGGAAAATTTAAAGCGTCATTATGAATATGACTCAGAAGAAGCCATTGAAGCCATTTACAATCTTCATAGCGAAATTGTAAAAACACCGACAAAACAAGGCTCTTCTTATGAAGAAGTTAATATTCATTATAAGTTGAAAAACGGTGAAACGATGATTCGTAATTACGCTCTCTCGAACTCTCATATGTTTAAAGAAGAATTGAATGCCATTTATGCGACAGAAGAGTATAAAGAAAAACAATTTAAAATCTATAAAGTTGATCCGAAAGCAGTCGATAGAATTACGATTGAAGAACATGACATCACATATGAAAAACACGTAATAACCGATCCAGGCATGATCGAAGAAGCTGTTACAATGTTGCAAAAGGACATTCAAGAGGTGGACTATGACGTTATCCACATGGATGCTTATAAAAACTACACCACGTTCACGTTAAATAACGGGGATGTTATCGGTATTGACGGTACGGAACGTTTCAAACAATTTACTAAATGGCTAGAATCAAATGGATTTAAAGGAACAGCTCTTGAAAAAGCTGAAAAAGTCTCTCACCTTTTCGTTGCCAAAGAGTCTGATTTGCAAATGATAGAAGATGAAAGATTTTACATGGAAAACGTTTTTTTTAACGGGGAAGAGTACGACTTTTTTGTGAAAGTTACTGACAAACAACTAATTGCACACGCAATGGAACATACAACCGACCCGTATGAGATAGGGATTTCCGGTGAATTGTATTACGTCGGCTTTTATCCGTATAGTGATAGGCAATATCCAGTCATGGTACGTGCTTACGATGAAACGACGATACCAGAAGATTTAAAAGAAATGTTACAATGAGGGTTGTCAAATGTTAGCTGAATCAGTAGAGGAAGATTTATTTCAACACTTATATCAATCCTTTCATTCCAAAGTGTACCAAGTAGCGATGTCAATTACCCGAGATGCGTTTTTAGCGGAGGATGTATTACAAGAGACGTTTATGAAAATATTTCACCATCTCGACCAGCTTTCCAACGTTGAGCGAATAAATGCTTGGATTCAAACGATTACGACACGAACAGCCATTGATCTGCTGCGTAAAGAAAAACGGAATCCAACTTATGAAGTGAATGAAATGGTTTTATACGACGAGACCTTTCACCTTACGATCGAAGAAGAGGTTGAGGCACTTTTACTAAAAGAGCAAATCGAGGAACAATTAGCGACATTAAAGCCAGACTATCGCCAAATACTTGAACTAAAATATAAACAAGGATTGAAAGAAAAAGAAATTGAAAAGGTACTAAATGTATCGAAAAGTGCGGTTAAAACGAGGCTCCATCGTGCGCGTAAAGCATTAAAGGAAAAGGTTAGTATGTAATAAAGTGCTAAGAAGTTGGTTCTACCAGCTTTTTAGCACTTTTAGTTTTTATTGTTACAGAAAGTTTAAGTTCAATAAAGTGTTCTCTTTTCAGTTTTTTTGGTGTCTAGCTCCAAGCTCTATCAGCTCGGGTTGCTTCGGCCCTGCTGTGGCCACTGAAACCTCATCGCAGGTCCTCCAGCGCCCTTCGCCTAAGGACTTGCGCTTTGCGCTTTTTCTGTGAAAATAAAAATTACCTATGGGCTGAATGATCGATCATGATAGGAGAAAGGAAACCCCGGGGAGAATAAATTTTCATGTCCGGGGTGTGAGTGTAAAATCATGTATGTTTCTTATATTGGAAGTGTCGCCAATTACAAAATGAAAAACAAGATGACTTGAATTGAAATGAGAGTGAAGAGGAAGCCTAAAATTAATCTTTTAACGGAAACTTTTATACTTCCATAATCTTTTCTTTTAAAAAGTAAAACGGAAATAAGTATGATTAGTAGAATAATGGCTGTTACTGGTGTATCCACGATTTCACCTCAAATTTCTAATGATTTTATAAATCTATATCTTAACAGGTTTAGTTAAAATTTACCATATAAAATCGGTCTACAACTTATTTTCATATGATAAAATGATAGCGGAGGTGATCGAAATGGAAACGTTGTTAAAGCAAATACTATTAAGCGTAAAAGAACTCTCCCAAGACTTAATAGAAACAAAGGAAGAGATTTTAGCTCGTATGGACAAGATGGAAGCACGAATGGACAGTATGGAAGAGCGAATGAGTAACATGGAAGCACGAATGGATAGCATAGAAGAGCGAATGAGTAACATGGAAGCACGAATGGATAGCATGGAAGAGCGGATGAGTAACATGGAAGCACGAATGGATCGTATAGAAGAGCGAATGAGTAACATAGAAATGAGAATGGACAGAGTTGAGTTTAGAATGGACAATATGGAAACGCGAATGAACCACATCGAAGACCGAATCGAAAACGTTGAACACAAATTCGAACGTCTTGAACAAAAAGTAGACATCCACACGGGCCTTACCCACGCACAAAAGCATGATATTGAATTACTCGCGGAAAAAACAGTGAAAAACGAATTAATTATTCACCGAATTCAAAAACAGATGGAATTGTAAGTTCTTCTCAAGTCCCCGAAAGACCAACCCCTTACTGACCTTCATCTATTTTCACTACCACTTTATTTGTTATACTAAGAAAAGATTGATGAATAGGGGGATTTTTTTCATGAAAGAAACGATGGAATTGATTCAAAAGCTCGTGTCCATTCATAGCCCATCAGGCAATACAAACAAAATCATCTCATTTATTGAAGAATATATAAAAGACTGGCAAGTAGAAAAGAAGCGCAATCACAAAGGTGGGTTGATCATTACCGTTCGAGGAAATGACGATACAAAACACCGTCTGTTAACAGCGCACGTTGATACGCTTGGAGCGATGGTAAAAGAAATTAAAGCAAATGGCCGCTTGAAGCTTTCGATGATTGGTGGTTTCCGCTGGAATGCGGTGGAAGGTGAATATTGTGAAATCGAAACAGCTTCCGGGAAAACATACTCTGGGACCATTTTAATGCATCAAACGAGCGTACATGTTTATAAAGATGCTGGAAAACGTGAACGAAACGATGAAAATATTGAAGTGCGAATCGATGAACGGGTTCATTCGGCTGAAGAAGTACGAGCATTAGGCATTGAAGTTGGTGATTTCGTCTCGTTCGATCCTCGAGTCCAACGAACAGAGAGCGGCTATATCAAATCCCGTCACTTAGATGATAAAGCGAGCGTTGCCATTCTATTGCAATTGATTAATCGAATTCAAAAAGAGCATATCACCCTTCCATACACCACTCACTTTTTAATTTCAAACAATGAAGAAATTGGCTATGGGGGCAATTCAAATATTCCGGGAGAAACTGTTGAGTATGTAGCAGTTGACATGGGCGCCATCGGGGATGGTCAAATGTCAGACGAATACACCGTTTCAATCTGTGCCAAAGACTCGAGCGGACCGTACCATTACGGACTAAGAAAACATCTCGTGCAACTCGCACAAGACAATCAAATCGAGTACAAAGTGGACATCTATCCATACTATGGATCCGACGCTTCCGCTGCCATTCGTGCGGGCTTTGACGTCAAGCACGGATTAATTGGACCGGGAATCGATGCCTCACACGCATTCGAACGCACACACGAAACATCATTAAAACATACAGAAAACCTTCTCTACCATTACATCCAATCACCGTTAGTGGAAGAGTAAAAAATACACCTCTTGATGGGGTGTATTTTTTTTTGAAATGGATATTTCTTTGTGGTCGCGTCGAAGTGATGAATAAAGTCGTGGAACTGATGAATAAAGGGTGAGAAAGTGATGAATAAAATGGCGGAACTCTGAAAAGAGTGGCCGAACTGATGAATAAAAGGTGAGAAAGTGAAGGATAAAGTGGCCGAACTGATGAATAAAGGGTGGGAAAGTGAAGGATAAAATGGCGGAACTGATGAATAAAGCATATGAAAGTGATGAATAAACTCGTGGAACTGATGAATAAAGGGTGAGAAAGTGATGAATAAAATGGCGGAACTGATGAATAAAGAATATGAAAGTGATGAATAAACTTGTGGAACTGATGAATAAGGGGTGGGAAAGTGAAGAATAAACTCGCGGAACTGATGAATAAAGCATATGAAATTGAAGAATGAACTCGCAGAACTGATGAATAAAACATACCAATCTAATGAACAAACCTTCAGAACTCCCGAGCACCCTCCTCTCAAAAGAATAACTTTTAAACTTCACAATCAAAATTGCTTGAAAGTTTTGTCTTTAAGTGGTGAAATAGTACATAATACATGGTAAACAACGCCGAAATGGGGGCGAGTGTATGCGAACGCTCATAACAAATGGTCAAATTTTGACCTTCAATGCAAAAGAACATCAAGTGGAAGCGCTTGTTTGCGAAAACGGGAAGATAATCGATCTCGGTACGTATGAGGACATGAAGCTTCAACACGGAATACATATTACGAATACGATTGATTTACATGGGAAGACTGCGATTCCGGGTTTGATTGATAGTCACTTACATCTATCCGGAGTGATTACGCCTTTTTTAGAGCTTGATTTAACGGGAGTTCGTTCGAAAGACGAAATGTTAAACAAGATAAAGGAGGAAGCGGATCGTTTACAGGAGGGCGAGTGGATTACGGGGCGAGGCTGGGATGAGAATTTATTTCCAGATAAATCAATCCCAACGATGGAGGAGTTAGATCACGTATCTCCACAAAACCCACTATTTTTAGGAAGAGTGTGTGGGCATGCGTTTTTAGCGAATCAATTGGCCTTTTCGATTTGTCAAGTTGATGAACATACGACGCCACCACAAGGAGGAGAAATTGTTCGTAATGCTCAGAAAGAGCCGACGGGACTCATTTTAGAGACTGCATCCACGTTGTTTACAAAGCATATTCCGTCAAAAAGCTATGAGCAAATTAAACACGCGCTCAAAAAAGCGATGAACTATTGTTTATCTTTAGGGTTAACTTCCTTACATACAAATGACCCGCTCTATTTAGGTGGATTTGACCAGACGTATCGTTTATACGATGAGCTGTTGAATCAAGAGCAAGTTGGTATTCGAACAAATTTGCTCATTGATTATCCATTTTTGGAAGAATTAGTAGATCGAAACATGTACACGGGATATGGATCTGAGTGGCTCACGATTGGAGCGATTAAATTGTTTGCTGATGGGGCGCTTGGAAGGCGTACGGCTCTCTTATCCGAACCGTATGAAGATGCGAACGAACAGTGTGGGAATGCGATTCATACGGAAGCGGAGCTTTTGGAGATTTTTCGGAAGATTCGTGCCCACCATTTTCCGGTTGCCGTGCATACAATTGGGGACCAAGCAGTGGAAAATGTGCTGAATATGTTAGACCAATTCCCTTCAGTTGAAAAACGAGACCGAATCATTCATGCTTCTATTTTACGAGAAGCGTTAATTCCTCGACTAGCAAAAAATAGCCTAGTAGTTGATATTCAACCTCGTTTTATTGTTAGTGATTTTCCGTGGATTGAAGAGCGCATCGGAAAAAAACGTGCCCAATTTGCGTATCCTTTCCGAACGATGCTTCAAATGGGAGTGCTTTGTGCAGGTGGTTCAGATGCACCAATCGAGCCAGTTGACCCATTACTTGGCATTCACGCTGCGGTGACGAGGAGAAAAATAGAAGAATCACATGAAGGATATATTCCAAATGAGAAGTTGAGTCGTATGGAGGCTATTCAGTTGTATACAATGGGTGGTGCGATTGCAACGAATGAAGAGAATGTAAAAGGAACACTCGCTCGTGGAAAATATGCAGACTTGACGGTTTTATCCGAAAATATATTGGAACTTGAAAAAGATGATGACATCGTTCATACAAATATTGAAATGACGATTACAAATGGAAATGTCGCCTACGTACGACATCAATAAAAAGGAGAGGATCTACATGGCAATAGCTTATAGCAATGGAACGTTTATTGATTTAGATGAAAAAGTAATTCCGATTGATGAACGGGGGCATCAGTTTGGCGATGGCGTGTACGAAGTAATTCGTGTATATGATGGAAAACCTTTCATGTTAAAAGAGCATATTGAAAGACTGATTCAAAGTGGAAAAGCGATCAAATTAAAGATAGACGAGAACGTAGAAACGTACGAAGAGCTTATTCAAGAAGGCATCAGCCGCTCTGGTTTACGAAATTGCGATGTGTATTTGCAAATTACTCGAGGAATTGCCCCGCGCAATCATTTATTTCCGAATGCGCCTGTATCCATTACCATGACGGTGAAGCCGGCAAAAGAAATGCCGAAAGAAAACCGTGAAAACGGGGTCAGAGCGATTTTTCATCCGGATGAACGGTGGGCAAAATGCTTTATAAAGTCACTTAACTTATTACCTAATATTTTAGCGAAGCAAGAAGCATTTGAAAAAGGATGCTTTGAAGCAATCATGCACAAAGAGGGGTATGTAACGGAAGGAACAAGCTCCAACGTATTTATCGTAAAAGATGGGGCCATTTACACCACGCCGTTAACTGAAAATATTTTACCAGGGATTACGCGAATAGCTGTGAAACAATTGGTAAATCGATTAAATATCCCGTTTGTCGAAAAAAACGTGACGACGACTGAGCTGTTAAAAGCAGATGAAGTCTTTATCACGAGTACGACGGCGGAAGTGTTACCGGTCGTTGAAGTAGAAGGGAATACCATCGGAAGTGGGAAAGTAGGGGCTGTAACGTCTACATTATATGCTGCCTTTCAGCAAGTAGCAAAAGGAGAAACGATCCATGAACGTCATTGATTTACATTGTGATGCATTATGGAAGTTAGCCGAATCAAAACGGAAGCTATCCTATGATTCAGCTGAAGAACTAGATACAAATAAAAAGAGATTACGAGAAGGAAAAATTAAGGTTCAAAGCTACGCGATTTTTATCGAGCCGGAAGTGCGAGCTGATGAAAAGTTTCAAGCGGCCTTGACTCAGATTGATACTTTTTACCAAGAGGTGCTCGGAAAAAATAGCGAGATGAAACATATTAAGCGGTGGGAAGACTTTGATACGTTAAAAGATGGGGAGATTGGCGCGATGCTAACGCTTGAAGGAGTTGACCCGATCGGTAACAATTTAAGCAAGCTTCGAATTTTGTATGAACTTGGGGTCATGAGCGTTGGTCTTACATGGAATTATGCGAATTTAGCGGCAGATGGTGCCCTAGAGCCCCGTGGAGCAGGTTTAACGCTTCTTGGAAAAAACATCGTGAAACTGAATAATGAACAGAATGTGTTGACGGACGTTTCCCATTTATGCGAACGCTCTTTTTGGGATGTGATGGAGCTTGCCGATTATCCAATAGCAAGTCACAGTAATGCCCGTGCTTTATGTGATCATCCGCGTAATTTAACAGATGAACAAATCAAGGCCATGTTTGAAAAAGGTGGTCTAATTCACGTCGTCTATCACCCATATTTTCTTCGAAAAGATGGCAACGCGACGCTTTCAGACATCGTTAAACATATCGACCATTTGTGCGCATTAGGTGGAGAAGGCCAGATCGGACTTGGCTCAGACTTTGATGGCATTGATGAGAAAGTAGTAGGACTTGAGGATGCTGGAAAAACGCAAGCGCTTATCGAAGAATTGCTGAAGCACTTTTCAGAAGAGCAGGTAAGAGGATTCGCCTACGAAAACTTTTTAAATCATCGACCGCATTTGAATAAGTAAGCCGGTTTCCGTGCCTTTTGAGACAGTGTGAAGACCGAGATTTCGGTCTTTTTTTATTTGTTCCATTACCATGGTCGACGTCATTAAAAACATCTTGATTTTTCTGTTAATTCTGGTAATATATATTCAATTTTACAAAGGGGGAGAGTATGATGATCCGGCAATTGACAGAACAAGATCGCGCGCAATGTCTCGCTTTTGTTTCGGAAAAACCGGCGGAGAACCTATTTATCATCGGTGATATTGAAGCTTTTGGATTTGATCAAGAATTCCAGAAAATTTGGGGCGAATTTGATGAAAATGGGGAATTAAAAGCCGTCTTATTAAAATTTAATGAAAATTACATTCCATACGCAACAGGGACGTTTAATATAGAAGGATTCGCCGACATTATGAATCAGGATCCTGAATTTTCAATCCTCTCTGGATTAAAACATATAACAGAAAAGTTTAAGCCTTATATAAAACATCGTTCGAAAGAGGATCGCGTGCTTTATTACGCGAAGCTTGAACAGATGAACTCGCTTGAGCTCTCTCTTCCTCATGAAGAAGTAAAAGAGTTGACGGTTGAAGAAATTCCGAAATTAGTCGAGCTATATTACAAAATCCCGTTTAAAAGCGCAGCCCGAAACGGAGCGAAATCCCATCAAACAAGCATGGAAAAAGGGGTGGCGAGAACCTATTATATCGAACGAGAAGGAAAGCTCGTATCCGTAGCTTCAACTGCTGCAGAAAACTCCCAATCTGCCATGATTGTAGGTGTTGGAACCCACCCGGACTACAAACGACAAGGAATGGCCACAACTGTTTTAACAAAGCTTTGTAAAGATATGCTAAAGACCGGTCGAACACTTTGTCTTTTCTACGATAACCCGGAAGCTGGCTCAATTTATAAGCGGATAGGCTTTGAAGATATCGGAATGTGGACGATGTTTCAATATGAACAAAAAATAGTTAAAATGAGCTGAATTTTTTCTACATTACTTATCAGGAAGCCTGATTCAAGGCTTCTTTTTTATTGCTCTTTTCTAAAGGGTTGTTGCTTTAGTACATTGTTCAGAATTGTTTTTACTTGATGTAATGAAGCGGAAGACACGTGACTCCTGCGGGATGTAGAGGAAAGGTCGAGACCCCACAGGCGCATGCCGAGGAGGCTCGACTTCCTCCCCGCGGAAAGCAAGTGTCTGGAGCGAAATGTTCAGCATTCATTTTAAAAATCGAGAAACGGGGCAAAAAGGTACGTATGATCGAATCTTTGTTCACACCTTTTCGATTGATGAAGTGAAGGGAACTGTTGATGAATTTAAGATAACCCTTCCTAACGGCATTGTCGTTTTGAAAAAATGGGACGAACTCATCGTAAACAATGAACCATTTCTATTTTTACAAAAAGAATGGACGTTGATAGGCGAATTGTAATGTCTGTAACATGGGTGAAACATTTTTGCAAGAAAAAGGATTGAATTATACGTAAAAAAATATGGATGTAGAGGAAAAGTGAGGAAAACAACTTTTCCTCTTTTTTTGTCTGAAAATTGCTTCAAACGCCTACTGTTATCGGATTTAATCCGATTTTAATAGAGAAAAAAGAACTTCTTACATTTCCTAATGTTTTCATTTGAAGGAAAAGATTATGTAATGATTATGCTAGTTGGATGATGGTACGGTGTAAGAGAACGACAGAAAACAAGTTTTGGAGGTTGAAATCTATGAAACTTAAAAAATTAGTAGCCACATCCATCGTAGCCATTACAACATTCGTAGGTGCTTTCACAGCGGAGGCAGCTACTTCTTATAAAGTACAGCCTGGTGACACGTTCTGGAAGATTGGCACAAAGCATGGCGTATCAGTCTCGTATTTAATGAAGTATAACAATCGTACGTCTCATTTGTTGTATGCAGGGGAAACGATTCAAATCCCATCAACTGTTACGTCGGCTGAAAAAGATTTATTAGCACGATTAGTAGAAGCGGAAGCGAAGGGAGAGCCGTATGCTGGAAAGGTAGCCGTTGCGACAGTCGTCTTGAACCGTGTCGATAGTTCACTATTCCCGAACACAATTAATGGTGTTATCTATCAACCTAGTCAATTTACTCCTGTTCAAAATGGAGCGATTCATAATACACCAAGTGCTGAATCGAAGCGTGCGGTGCAAGAAGCATTAGCTTTTCGTGGACAAGGAAGCGGTTCCTTATACTTCTATAATCCACAAAAAACATCCAATCAATGGTTACGTTCGAAGCAAGTAACTGTTGTGATTGGAAACCACGTTTTCGCAAAGTAATTCGTGGAGAGAAAACGCTTGGATTTTTGATAGGATCCTTACGAGAGAGAGAGAATGTAAGAGGACCCTATCATTTCTCTAAGCGTTTTTAGTTTCTGTAAATTTTCTAGTTCTATTCGATTATAATATTCCAAAATTGGAAAAAATCGTTTACACCTTTTTGGAGATATGCTAAGGTAAATGTAAATTCATATTGCATGAATCTACTAGGGGAGTCCATGAGCTTGGACTGAGAGAAGAACGCTATGAAGTTCTTTGACCCTTAGAACCTGATCTGGATCATACCAGCGGAGGGAAGTAGATCGTCGGGTGGCATTCGTATACCCTTTCGATTTTCGTATCCATCAGGTTCTCGTTTTCGAGAACCTTTTTTTATTTCTCTCCTTGGTATTGATCAATTATTCAATAGGGGGATGAGAAAATGAAATTAAACATGTCGTATCCAGCAAGCAAAAAGGTGTACAAAATAGGATCGCGGGACGATATACGAGTTCCGTTTCGGCAAATTACTCTTTCTGATACGAAAACAGAACGGGGCACAGAGCCAAATGCTCCAATTGAGGTGTACGATACAAGTGGCTTATACACGGATGATAAGTATGAGCCGAATGTCAAAAAAGGATTACCACCACTTCGAGACAGCTGGATTAATGAACGAAATGATGTGGAAACGAAGGAAGAGCAAAATCCTTCCGCTAACTTGCCATTTACCCGTACCATTAAGCGAGCGAAACGAGGAGCATGTGTGACACAAATGCATTATGCAAAACGAGGAATCATTACCCCAGAAATGGAGTTTGTTGCAATACGGGAACGGATGGATCCTGAGTTTATTCGAGAGGAAGTAGCGAGAGGACGGGCGATCATTCCTTCGAATATTAATCATCCAGAAAGTGAACCGATGATTATCGGTCGACATTTTCATGTGAAAATTAATGCGAACATCGGAAACTCGGTCGTGTCATCGTCCATTGAGGAAGAAGTTGAGAAAATGACGTGGGCGACGTATTGGGGAGCCGATACCATTATGGACCTATCTACAGGAAAGGACATTCACGAAACAAGAGAATACATTATCCGTAATTCACCTGTACCGGTTGGAACTGTGCCAATTTATCAAGCGTTAGAAAAAGTGAATGGCATAGCGGAAAACTTATCGTGGGATGTGTACAAAGACACCCTCATTGAGCAAGCGGAACAAGGCGTAGATTACTTCACGATTCATGCAGGCGTATTATTGCGGTACATACCGTTAACGGTTGACCGTTTAACAGGAATTGTTTCAAGGGGAGGCTCAATCATTGCCCAATGGTGTTTAGCACATCATGAGGAAAACTTTTTATACACGCACTTCAACGAAATTTGTGATATTTGCCGTACGTACGACATCGCAATTTCCCTTGGGGATGGCTTGCGACCAGGCTCCATTGCGGATGCGAATGATCAAGCGCAATTAAAAGAGCTAGAAACGTTAGGGGAACTAACAAAAATCGCATGGGAACATGATGTTCAGGTGATGATCGAAGGACCTGGTCATGTGCCGATGCACAAAATTAAAGAAAACGTTGATTGGCAAATGGAGATTTGTCAGGAAGCACCGTTTTACACATTAGGCCCTTTAACGACCGATATTGCCCCCGCCTATGACCACATAACATCTGCAATCGGCGCGGCGATGATTGGTTCGTTTGGCACGGCGATGCTCTGTTACGTAACGCCGAAAGAGCATTTAGGGCTACCAAATAAAGACGACGTGAGAGAAGGTGTGATTGCCTATAAAATTGCCGCACATGCAGCGGATTTAGCAAAGGGGCATCCTGGTGCACAAATCAGAGACGATGCACTCTCCAAAGCACGGTTTGAATTCAGATGGTACGATCAATTCCATCTGTCCCTTGACCCGGAACGTGCGATGGAGTATCACGATGAAACGTTGCCGAGTGAAGGAGCTAAATTGGCCCATTTTTGTTCCATGTGCGGGCCGAAATTTTGCTCCATGAAAATTTCACATGATCTGAGAAAGCAGCAAGAAGTTCAAAACGGGATGAACGAAATGGCAAAGGAGTTTACGAAACGTGGTTCAAGCATCTACCAATGACACACTCCTCCGCCAAATTCAGTCCCTTGAATATGAGCTTCAGCAATTAAAAGAAAAACTAAAAGACATTCAATCAAACTGCAATCACACCTTTATCGAAAAAGAAGGTATGCGCAAATGTTTAAAATGTCATTTGGCTGAAAGTACGTATTATTAATGATCCAAGTGGATAAAAGCAACTCGTTTAAGTGGCAGAATAAATGTTGAGAAAAATAGGTCAGCCTTTTAATGGCCTATTTTTTATAAGAATTCATGAAAACGTTTGCATGAATTTTGCACAGTCGATATAATGAATTTAGAAGATTGCGTGATATAATGGGCAAATAGGATTTTACTTGTTCGGAGGAGATTACTAACATGGCAGTAACAATCAAAGATGTAGCAAAAGTGGCAAACGTTTCGCCATCTACCGTTTCGCGTGTTATTGCGAACAACCCTAGAATTAGTGAGGAAACGAAGCGAAAAGTTCGAAAAGCGATGGACCAGCTAGGTTATTATCCGAATTTTCAAGCGAGAAGCTTAGCGAATAAAAGCACGCAAACCATTGGGGTCATTATGCCGAGTTCTACGAATTATGCGTTTCAAAACCCGTTTTTCCCAGAAGTGTTGCGCGGGATTAGTGTGAAAGCACATGAAATCGGGTATGGTCTTTATTTATCAACCGGAACGAAAGAAGACGAAATTTATCAAGAAGTCGTCTCGATGGTTCAAGGCGGTCGAGTAGATGGCATTATTTTATTGTACTCCCGCGTAAACGACAAAGTCATGAACTATTTATTTGAAGAAAAATTTCCGTTCATCGTTGTCGGGAGGCCAAATGAACATCCTGATCAAATTACCCACGTGGATAACGATAACGTCAGCATTGCAAAGCAAGTAACGGAATATTTTATTGCACATGGACATGAGCGAATTGCTTTTGTGGGTGGAGATGTTGATCTTGTTGTGACAAAGGATCGTTTAGTTGGGTATAAACAAGCGTTAAAAGAAGCGAACATTCCGTTTGAACCTGCATACATCGTACAAGAACGCTTTTTGCGAGAAGGGGGAAGAGAAGCAATCAAAGAATTGCTATCCCTTCCAAATCCACCAACGGCACTCGTTGTGGCAGACGACATCATGGCGTTTGGGATGATGAGCCATTTTGAACATTTAGAAATTCGTGTTCCTGATGAAATCTCGATTATTAGTTTCAACAACGTGATGCTAGCGGAATACTCGAAGCCTCCGTTGACGTCAGTGGACATTAACATTTTTCAGCTCGGATATGAGGCGGCGAATTGTTTAAATGAACGAATGCAAAACCCGAACGTATTAGCGAAACGGATCACCATTCCAGCGAAAATGATTGAGCGTCAATCGTGTAAAAAGCTTTCGTAAAGGGAGAGGATTTTGTTGGTAACGATTTATTTAACGAGACACGGACAAACAGAGTGGAATGTCGAAAAACGAATGCAAGGGTGGCTCGATTCACCACTCACAGAGGAAGGGAAAAAAGCGGTGGAACACCTAGGTGAACGGCTAAAAGATGTCTCTTTTGATGCCATTTACCATAGTCCAAGCTTAAGAACGGATCAAACTGCAAATATTTTATTAAATCACTTAACGATTGATCGCGTTGAAAAAGATGAGCGATTAAAAGAAATTCATTTAGGACATTGGGAAGCCAAAACGCAAGCTGAGCTGAAAGAACTTTATACGGATGACTTCCATGCCTTTTTCAACGAGCCGCATCACTACGAAGCGAAAAGCGGTGAACACTTTCATGATGTTCAAGAACGCGTCATTTCATTTTTAAACGACCTGCTTAACAAGCATCAAGAGGGCAATATTTTAGTTGTCACGCATGGCGTTTGGCTAAAGGTCCTCATGAACTATGTGAAAAACGAGCCCCTTGCCCAATTATGGGAAGGACCGTTCCAGCACGGAACGTCCTTGAGTATTCTGAAAGTAGAAGACGGTCAATTCATCATTGAAAAAGAAGCGTGTACGGACCATTTAATGGTGGCCAAACGTTAATATAAACATTACCACATTTGCGATGAATAGAGCTGAGAGTGTAACAAGCACAAATTTTCGCTTCTGCATCCATGTCACAAGCAATGTAAATATCAAATAGGCGAAAGTTGTAAAGGAGATGAGCTGTACCCATTTCTTCATGCTTAAAACAGCTTCCGGATTCTGTCGCCATACATAATGCTCATCCAATCCGTAAGGGACTGTGAGACCTGATAATAGAAAACCGAAGAAAATAAAAGCACCAACAAGATGGAGAACGAATGTAATCCCACGCTCTTTCTTCGGTGTAATCACGACTTGCTGCTGTTTTTCAACTGGCAACTGCATGCTTTATCCCTCCTAAACTAGCTATCTATGAACTAGTACGAATGGATGAAGAAAAGGTTTCAAAAAAATGTAAAACGCATTCTAGGAAAGAATGCGTTTTTTAAATAGGGAAATTTGATGGAGAAATATTCTACATTGTTTTTTTAGTGTATATAAAAAACTTGAGCTAGTCTAAAAAAGACACGTCAAAATGGAATTTCATTTATAATAGAACGAATACTTTAAAAGGGTGTGTTCTTAAATGAGAAAACAGTATGATCAGGAATATAAAGAGTATGTAGCCAAGTTAATTGTTGAAGAAGGGCGTAAACAAACAGGTGTTGCATATGAACTTGAAATTGCAACCTCTACGGTTGGAAGATGGGTGAAAAATTATCGAGAAAAGATGGAACAAAGCAAGAACTCCGAAAGTAATTTAACCCCATCAGAAGTTGAAAAGTTGATGAAGAAGCATCAACGTGAAGTCGAAAAACTAAGAGAAGAGAATGAAATCTTAAAAAAGGCCATGCACATCTTTAAGCAAAACCAGGAGTAAAGTTTCGTTTTATTCACGATGATCGTGATGAATACGCCATTGTGAGGATGTGCTAAGTCTAAAATATTGAGGTAGAGACCTTTTATAGAATGTAATAGGCGATGAGTAAGGAGTTTCAAAAATTCTATTAAAATTTAAATTAGACGGAAATAAATATTCGAGGAGGAAGTCGAGGTTTGGGAATTTTTTTAATTATTTTAGGACTCTTTTTATTACCGTTTGGTTGGATTTTAATAAAAGAAAGATATGAAGATATCAAGGACTTAAATTTGAATGAGAAAGTGGTTGCTATTATTTTTGAGGTTGTAGATATTCTTACAATACCAATTTTTTCAGCATGGCTAATCATATTATCTATTCTAATGATTATAGGTGGAATTTTAATGCTTTTACTATGAATATACATAAAGAAGAATATTTAACACAAATTGTCCTTAATCTGTTGGAATGGTTCAGTAGTTGAAGCGGAGCGTGGAATATTACTAAGTAGAAAATAAGCTTCAATTACAACTCAAGACTTTCATTTCTTCTTCCACAATTGCTCATGATTGTTGGATACTAAAGTTATTAAAAAAACGTTAAAATGTTAAATGAAAAACATCGTTGTTAACAGGTGTTACTTAATCAAAGATTCGTCACTCCATTATTTTTTGGAATAACAGGCACTATTTTATTATTTGTCAGTGATTTTGAAAGTAATTAAATCAATCAAAAAGCCTCAGAAGAATTTTAACATTCTTAGAGGTTTTTTGATTTTATAGAAAAATTCCACTGTAAACTTCTTCCCTAATCCCATCAAAATTCCGGTAATTCACTCAAGTTGTTTTCCGTTTTGCCATCTGGTTCACTTCGAATAATTTCCCGTCCGTATTTTTGGAAAACGTCGACGTGTTCGAGCTTTCCGTTTTTTGCTTCTTTCAGTGCGGTTTCATAGTCGAGTACACGTCCTGTATTCGTTTGAAAGGCAATCAAGTCACCGTCTTCTTTTTTTCGTACAGCGATGATTTGTTCTTTTTCCATTCAAATCCCTCCTTCATGAGCATGAAGTCTCCTATAGTATGTCCGTTCACGTTGCGTATATGAATGAAAATCAGACAGGTGGAAACAATAACGGATGAGGGAGGTGAAGATTCGTGGCACAAGACGTATTATGTGAAGTGAACAATTGTAAATTTTGGGCGCAAGGAAATAAGTGTAGCGCTGAGGCTATTTATGTCGTTAGTCATAATGGCAAGCAAGCAAAAGAGAGTGAAGAAACGGATTGTAAAACATTTGAACCAACTAGTATGTAATGAAAAAAGCATGCAGATCAATTCGCGATCTTGCATGCTTATTATGTGATAATGAGAATCGTTTTTATTCACGCTTGACAAATTTCTTGCCAATTATTTTCTACATATGCTTTTTTGCCAAATAACAACACTTTTATCGTCACTTTGATGGAAATCCATAGGAATCTCATGTACGTCATCTCCCTTACCCATACTATATGTATGGAGAAGGGCTAAGGTGATAGCATGTACATGTTATTGCTGCGAAAATCCTTCCCCTAACACTTCAGATGAGTCCATCACGACGACGAACGCTTTCGGATCGACTTTTTTGACGATGTTTTTTAGTTTTGTAAATTCTGATTGGTCGACAACACACATAAGCATGGGACGAATGGAGTTCGTATAGCCACCCTGCGCGGAAAGACGCGTCACCCCGCGATCGATTTGATGAAAAATCGCAGTGCGCACTTCCTCTTCTTTATCGGTAATAATAAGTGACGTTTTCGTACGGTTTAATCCTGTTTGAATTAAATCAATGGATTTACTAATCGTATATAAAGAAATAAGTGCATATAACCCTTGTTGAATGTCAAATACGACAATTGAACAAAGGACAATTAAACCGTCCAACAACACAATGCTTTTTCCGAGTGTAAGCGATGAGAATTTATGAATTATTTTGGCAGCTAGAGCTGTTCCCCCAGTTGACCCGTGACCCATGAACACAATGCCAAGACCGATCCCGACCCCAACTCCACCGAAAATGGCCCCTAAAAGTGGGTCCGTTGTGGCTGCTGGAAAGTGACTCGTTGAATACACAACAAACGGTAAAAAAAGTGAGCCGAGAATGGATTTCACAGTTTCTGATTTTCCAAGTAAAAAATGCCCGGCAATCAATAGTGGTATGTTAATCCCCCAAATAATGTAGGCAGGCTCCCATCCGAAAAGGGCTTCAAGCATAATGCTTATGCCGCTAACACCGCCTGAAGCGATGTAGTTTGGAAGTAAGAAAACGTTATAACTAATCGCGACAATGCTCGAGCCAAGTAATATATAGAAAACGTCCAACCATTTTGCGGATATGTACGTCGTTTTATTTTTTAAAACGGCTGTGCGCATCTTTTCTCCCTCCCTCGTTCGTTCGATGTAACGAGAAAGATTTTATCTTTAATTTTGTTTTTTGTAAATAACAGTTAAGTACAGCTTTAACGCGATGATAAACTACTACAGAAACGAAAGCGATTGCAGTTTATTTAAAAAAGCACCGAGATTGAACTGTCACAACACAGTCAAACTTCCAACCAGTCATTTGGCACGCATCGTGATATAATTTGGACATAATATGGAGAGAAACGATTGAAGGTGGACATCTTGGATTTAAATCTTTTTGAAAAAGCGAAAGAGTTTATTACGCTTTGCTACCATGAATTAAAGAAGGAGACCGAAATTGACGATCGGTTGAACGAAATACAAACAGAAATAAACAAGACGGGAACATATACTCATACATATGAAGAACTATCGCATGGGGCTAAAATGGCGTGGCGAAACAGCAATCGCTGTATTGGACGGCTCTTTTGGTCTTCGTTGCACGTATTTGATGAGCGACACGTAACGACTGAAGAAGAAGTATATCACGCGCTTTGCCGACATATCGACTATGCGACGAATGATGGGAAAATTAGACCTTCTATCACGATTTTCCGTCCAGAAGGTGTTCGAATTTGGAATCATCAGCTCCTTCGCTATGCGGGATATGAGACCAATGAAGGCATCATAGGTGACCCTGCCTCCGTTACGTTAACGAAAGTGGCGGAATCTTTAGGATGGAATGGGGAAAAAACGAATTTTGACTTGTTGCCTCTTATCATTCAAATGGACGATCGCTCGCCTAAATGGTTTCCGATTCCGAAAGACATTGTCCTAGAAGTCGAGATTACCCATCCAGAAAAGGATGATTTTCGCGAACTCGGTTTAAAATGGTATAGCGTTCCGATTATTTCTGATATGAAACTAGAAATTGGCGGAATAGAATACAAGGCAGCACCGTTTAATGGCTGGTACATGGAAACAGAAATCGGAGCGCGCAACTTTGCGGACGAAACACGGTATAATATGCTTCCTGCTGTGGCAGAACTGTTTCAATTGGATCAAAGACATAACGCTACACTTTGGAAAGACAAAGCTTTAATTGAGTTAAACATTGCTGTTCTTCATTCGTTTAAAGAAAAGGGAGTAAGCATTGTCGACCACCATACAGCCGCCAAACAATTTCAACATTTTGAAGAACAAGAAGGGAAATGTGGAAGGGACATCACAGGGGACTGGACGTGGCTTATCCCACCAGTGTCACCCGCAACGACACATATCTTTCATTGTTCGTATGAAGACAAAATCGTTTCACCAAATTACTTCTATCAAGAAAAGCCATATGAAAAAGACAGCCTATAAATGTGAAAGGCTGTCTTTTTTGGACGCAAAGTGCTAGTTTTTTAACGTTTGTTGAATCGCTTTTTCTTCATTTGTCATCGTTTCTTTCGCAAATGAAATCATGCGTAAATAAATGTTTAAAATCAATTGTCCGTAGGTATCACCAGGAACGGCCCACTTTCCGTTAAGTGCTTGCCACGTCGTCGCACTTCCCCTTTTAACGAGGTTGAAGCGGGGGTCGACAAGTGGATAAGTGGTAGGGAGCGGTTTGGTGGATGCATAGGCGAATAAATGTTGAAGTTGTGCGAGAACGCCTTCTTCTTCTGTTTGAAAAGATGCGCCACTAACCCCGCCACCTGTTGCCCCGATCCCAGCAAAATTATTTTGTTCTTTCGCTACATCCCCTGTAAAACGGAAATAATCCGTTTCTAAAATTGCTTGAGCAAAAGCGATATCACCACGGATGTTATAGGCTTTCCCAAGCTCAATGTACAAGTCACCGAGGGAAGGTGCATCCGGGTTAACTGTGCGTACGAATTGGTCCATCACATTCCCTAAAAGGATTGGGGACCCTAGAATTGGATAGCCTGCTTGTGAAGGAGGCTCTTTCGTAGGTTCTTCTTGATTTTCGTTAGTTTGTTCATTATTTGATGGAGTTGGCGAAAGGATGAAAGCATCGGTAATTCCGATTGATTTTAAATTTTCAACTTGAATTTCGGCATTTTTCTTTTCCGAATAGGCTCCTGCTTGAACCCGGTAATACGTTTCACCATTTAATGAAACAGGTACGATGAAGGAGTCAATTTGATTATTTTTTAACATTTCCACGCGCTTTTCGGCATTTTCTCTTTCTTTAAATGAACCAGCAATCACCTTGTATAAATCACTTGGAGGTTGAGGTGGAGGCGTGTTTTTCTTCGGCAACTGAAGGGCATTGGCTATTCCTTTTCCTAATGCAGTCGTATAGTCACGCATAAACGAGTCAGAGGTTAAAAGCTTTAAATCGTTTCGGTTATCGATAAACAATGTTTCAATCAAGATGGCTTCCATCTTCGTTTCGCGCAATACATGGAAATTCGCTCGTTTCTTCCCGCGATCACGGACGCTGTATGCCGGACCAATTTTTTTCATCACTTCATCATGAATGATCGCCCGATAACTGACGGTTTTCGGTGTGACATTTCCACTATAAATATAACTTTCAAAGCCTGTTCCGCCACCGGCGTTAATATGAATGGAACAAAAATAATCGACGTTTTGTTTATTCGCATAATCGGTTCGGGCAGAGAGACTGACAGTTTCATCTTTCGTTCGAGTAAGCAAGACCGTAACTTCATAGTTTTTTAACAAATAATCGCGTACACTTAACGTAATTGATAGATTAAAATCTTTCTCTTTGTAGCCCCCGTTAACGGCACCAGGGTCACTGCCACCGTGACCAGGGTCTAACATAAGTTTTACCATTTTGTTCACCACCTTCTTAATAGTAGTATATTCCTGATAGGTGGACTGTGTCGTCCATTTTTTAACAAATGCCCTTCATTATATATTTAGACAGAAACCACGAAAAAGGAGCTTTCGTAATGAAAACTCCTTTCAGCTTGTGTCATGAATATTGGAAATGATATTTACCACCGCCTAAACCAAGAGGCTCCTACATCACTTTGACCAAATCTAGAAAGTAAGTATGGTGTCGTTAAGTAGAGCAAACCGTTTCCTTCGAGTGACTTAGCGTGACCGAGTGGAACAGTGCGTTTAATAAGCTGGGCATACAATTCAGGCTCCGATAACGAACGGTCAAACTGTTCCTTCGTTTGCTGTTTAATAAGGGCTAATGCTCCGGCAACATGTGGTGTCGCCATCGACGTTCCACTGAAGGAGGCGTACTTTCCATTTGGTACTGTTGAGATGACCTCTTCGCCTGGAGCAACTAAATCGACTTCGTTGTTCGAATTGGTGAAACGAGAAATATTGCGATTTTTTCCGATGGCTCCGACGGATATCACTTCATTGTAAGCACCGGGATACGTATATTCATCGGTCGATTCGTCTCCATCTCCATCATTTCCGGCAGCACAGACGACTAAAATATTTTGAGCGACTGCCTTTTGAATACTTTCATGTAATCCTTTATGCCTCGACGGACCTCCAAGCGACATGGAAATAATATCAACCTTTCGCTTAATCGCATATTGAATTCCTTCAACAATCCACTCATATCGTCCAGTCGCACGCTTTGGATTAGCAGGATCCTGCCCAAGAACTTTTAAGACGAGAAGCTTTGCCTGCGGTGCAACACCTGTCACTCCACTGTTGCTTTCGCGTGCAGCAATTGTCCCAGCCACATGCGTCCCGTGCCCGTGATAATCTGAATAATTTCGAGGGTCCCCTCCATCGTCAGTCGTAAAATTTCGTCCGCCAATTATTTGACCTTGTAAATCGGGATGAGACCTGTCACACCCAGTATCAAGGACGGCAATTGTCATACCTTTTCCTTTCATTCCTTCCCGCCAAATAGAAGGTGCTTGTACGACTTGAACCCCATCTGGAACTTCTGACGCTGAATCCGTTGTCCGAATCGTCTCATACGGCAAAAGCTTCATCTTGCGCTCGATCATCTCTATTCCTCCTCTCCTCTCATACATATGACAACGAAATGTCCGTGATACATGAAAGGTTTTGGTGAGAAACGGGAGGAGCACGTACTATCCTGATATCGGAAGTGATGAATAAAGGTGGTGAAACTGATGAATAAAGTCGTGGAAGTGATGAATAAAGGGGGTGAAACTCATGAATAAAGTAGTGGAAGTGATGAATAAAGGGTAAGAAACTGATGAATAAAGTAGTGGAAGTGATGAATAAAATGGCGAAACTGATGAATAAAGTCGTGGAAGTGATGGATAAAGGGTGTGAAACTGATGAATAAAGTCGTGGAAGTGATGAATAAAGGGTAAGAAACTGATGAATAAAGTCTCATAAGTGATGAATAAAGGGTGCGAAACCGTTGAACAAATTCTCCAAAGTAATAAACAACTAGAACAAAACGGATAAATAACTGTCTCGAAACGTTGAACAAAATTAATAAACCGATCAACAATCGATAGAACACTAAACTTCTATGGGAAAATCATGTTTTGTGAATAAATAAACAAAATGAATGTATAAATATATTTTCTTGAATAAGTGAGTTGAATGAATAGTAATCTATAAAAATTTTATTTTTATACAAAAATAATTGATTAACAAACGTTTAATACGTTATATTAGGGAATAAATATACAAAAATGAATAATTTCCTCTTTATTTCTTATTCAAAATCGAATAGAATATTCATAAATGAATATTGGAATGAAATGGGTGAAGGTGTTGAAAGATTATCTCGAAGAAACGGAAGCGATATTAAATGCCATAAAAGAAGATTTTATGGTTACGAGTACGGATGGGACGATTATACGGGCAACGAAGGTAACTGCTGACATATATGGGATGAAGGAAGATGAGTTGATTGGACAATCCGTTTACGATTTGGAGCGACGCGGAATATTTACCCCGCTTGTTACACCGCTAGTACTTGATAAGCGCGACCGGGTGACGGTTGTTCAGCAAACGTTGACAGGGAAAAAGCTTTTAATTACAGGAATTCCAGTGTTTGACGATGAGGGAGAAATCTACCGTATCGTCAGCTTTTCCTACGATTTAACCGAGCTTCTCAATATGAAGAAGTACTTAGAGAAAATGCAAGATGAAATGGATCGGGTAAAGCTTGAGCTTGAAAATTTAAAGAGTGAGCGTGTCGGAGAAGATGGGTTTATCGCACAGGACCCAGTCATGAAACGAAGTGTTCAAATTGCGCGTCGCGTCGCTGATGTGGATGTGAACGTGTTGTTGCTTGGGGAATCTGGGGTAGGAAAGACGATGTTTGCTAAAGACATACATAAACGAAGCAGCCGATCAGAGGGCCCATTTATTGAAGTGAATTGTGGAGCAATTCCTGCGAGCTTGTTCGAGGCGGAGTTTTTTGGGTATGAAGGAGGAGCGTTTTCTGGAGCGAAACGACAAGGGAAGCCAGGTCTTGCTGAGCTTGCGGATGGCGGGACGCTATTTTTAGATGAAGTCGGCGAATTGTCGCTTGAGCACCAAGTGAAATTGTTATCGCTCATTCAAAATAAAAAGTTTTATCGAGTTGGTGGAACGAAGGAGCGAACGGTCGATTTCCGGTTAATTGCAGCTACGAATCAAGATTTACGACGCTTAGTGGATGAAGGAAAATTTCGTGAAGACTTATATTTTCGCCTTCACGTCGTTCCGATAACCATTCCGCCATTAAGAGAGAGAACGGGTGACCTCGTTCCGTTAATTCACTACTTTCTTCAATACTTTAATGAAAAATATAATCGGAAGCGAGAATTAGATGAAGGCGTGCTGTACCAACTTTTACAAAACCCGTGGAAAGGGAATGTACGTGAGCTGATGAACGTTATGGAACGACTTGTGGTCACGTCTCCAACGAAGCTCATTACAATTGATTACTTGCCAGAAGCGATGCGAATGGACATGCCACAGGTAATGCCGGAAGTATCATATACAGAAAAAACGCTTGACGAAGTCTTAAGCGAAGTGGAGTACAACGTGTTAAAAGAAGCGAAGGAGCGCTATGGAACAACGACGAAAATCGCAGAGAAATTGGGTATTAGTCAACCTACCGCTGTCAGAAAATTAAAAAAATACAACCTCTAAAATATTGGCATAGAACTTGCATGTATATTTATTGAATGACTTGAAGGGGGGACTTACGATGGAATTACAAAAACACGAAATACAAAACAAGTCAGCATCATATTCAAAATCTGCTTATGTAAAATTTCTTTTACCATCAGTAATAGGGGTCTTACTATTTTTAGTACCAGTATTTTATAAAGGGAAATGGACAATTGGAGTTGGAGTGTTCGCTGAAACGGTGCAAGCTTCTTTAGCAAGTACATTGCCACTCATTATGACGATGATTTTATTTTTGTCGGTCGTTTTAACAATCGTAGCTAAGTGGCTAAAGCCGAACGTTATTATGTCTTCACCGTTCTTAAAAGGGTTGTTTGACGTACAGCCGTTCTGGTTCATTTCACGTATACTCGGTTTTGTTTTTGCTCTCATGACGTATATGAAATGGGGACCTGAAATCATTTGGTCAGATTTTACGGGAGGGACTGTTTTATACGCATTAATTCCCGTTTTAATGACATGGTTTTTATTTGCTGCTCTTTTAATGCCACTTTTAATGGACTTCGGATTGATGGACTTTATCGGGACGCTCGTTCGTGACATTATGCGTCCGGTTTTTAAGCTACCGGGCCGCTCATCAGTCGATGCGCTCGCATCGTGGATGGGAAGTGGAACGGTCGGTGTTTTAATTACAACGAAGCAGTTTGAAGAGGGATATTATACGAAGCGAGAAGCGGCGGTAATTGCGACGAATTTCTCCGTTGCTTCAATCGCATTTAGTCTTGTAATCATTCAATTTATTAATCTTGAGCATATGTTTGTTCCGTTTTACGTAACGGTTGTTGTTGCGGGGATTGTGGCGGCAATCATTTGTCCGCGCATTCCACCCCTTTCGCGCAAAAAGGATGAATACTATGAACCGGTCGGTCAAAAGATTTCCGAGGAAGTGCCAAGTGGGGTAACGAAATTTCAATGGGCAGTTGATAAAGCAGTTGAGAAAGCAAGCGACGTAAAAAGTGCAGGGCAAGTCATTAAAAAGAGTATTGTCAGCGTTATTGACATCTACTTCGGACTCATTCCGCTCGTAATGGCGCTCGGTACGATCGCACTAATTTTAGCGGAATACACACCAATCTTTTCGATTTTATCGTATCCGTTCGTTCCGATCTTAGAGTTACTACAACTGCCGGAAGCATCGAAAGCTGCACCTGCCATGCTAGTTGGTTTTGCGGATATGTTTTTACCAGCGGTTATCGGTTCAGGAATCGAAAGTGAAATTACCCGCTTTGTCATTGCGGTGATGTCGTTAACACAACTAATTTATATGTCCGAAATCGGTGTTCTTCTATTAAAGTCAAAAATTCCAATTAGCTTTTTCGAGCTATTCGTGATCTTTTTACAACGGACAATTATTACACTTCCGATTGTGACGGTAATGGCTTACATGTTTTTTTAAATCGAATTGGGAACGTGAAAGGAGTATTTTAAATGGCTAGAGATGTATCAATGTTTCAAGAACAATGGAATGGTTTATTAAATAAATTATCGAACCGTTTAGCACCAGGAATGGCGAAGGACCATCCGAACTTGCCGGTTGTAAAAGAAGAAGGGTGCTACTATTACGGCCTTGATGGGCGAAAGTATTTAGATTTTACATCTGGGATTGCCGTTACAAACGTCGGGCACCGTCATCCGAAAGTAGTGGAAGCGGTGAAAAAAGGGGCGGACTCTCTTCTTCATGGACCTTCAGGGGTCATTATGTATGAGTCTATTTTACGCCTTGCAGATGAATTAGCGGAAATTACACCGGGGGATATTGATTGCTTCTTTTTTGGAAACAGTGGTACAGAAGCAATCGAAGGGGCTTTAAAATTAGCGAAGCATGTGACAAATCGTCCGTATGTCGTCTCGTTTACTGGCTGTTTTCACGGGCGGACACTCGGTGCACTAAGTGTGAGCACATCGAAAAGCAAATATCGAAAATATTTACAACCGAACGGGTTGACGTATCAAATTCCTTACTATGACCCACAAGAAACGAAAACAGAGTGGGAAGCTGTCGCTAAACTTGAAAAAGATTTCGAACGGCTATTTAACCATCAAGTTCAACCAGAAGAAATTGCTGCCATTATTTTAGAGCCCGTTCTTGGTGAAGGGGGCTACATCGTACCGCCGAAAGCATGGGTGCAAAAAATCCGTACGATTTGTGATCAGCATGGCATTCTATTAATCTTTGACGAAGTTCAAACTGGCTTTGGACGTACGGGAGAATGGTTTGCGGCCCAAACATTTGACGTCGTACCGGATATTATGGCTCTCGCAAAAGGAATTGCAAACGGCCTTCCGTTAGGGGTGACAGCTGCATCTGAACAGCTAATGAAACAATGGCCACTTGGGAGCCATGCTACGACATTTGGAGGAAACCCACTCGCATGCGAAGTGTCGCTTGCAGTCATTGATGTCATTCGGGAAGAAGGCCTGCTACAAAATGCAAAAGAAATGGGCGCATATGCGAAACAACAGTTAGAAGAATTGAAAGAACAATATCGTTCCATTAAAGATGTTCGTCAAATTGGATTAATGATCGGAATCGAAATGGCAAATCCACTAACCGGAGAACCGGACGGAGAAGGTGTCCTACAAATATTAGACTATGCTTTAGAAGAAGGAACACTCTTTTATTTATGCGGAAACAAAGGGGAAGTCATTCGTATGATCCCACCACTAACCGTATCAAAAGAGCAAATTGACGAAGGACTGCGCGCGTTAAAACTAGCACTAAAAAAATACGAAGGTTCTTAAATGAAGTAAAGTAGACCAAATCGCATATGATTTGGTCTACTTTTTATATGAAGATAATGGTAATTTCATGTTAAAATAAAACGCTGGATGCACAAAGGGGGGATTTTATGAAAAAAATAATGTTAATTGGTTCAGGAGGGGCTGGGAAATCAACATTAGCAAGGAAATTAGGTGTAAAATTAGGAATCGATGTATATCATCTTGATACGCTATTTTGGAAGCCTAATTGAGAAGGTGTCCCTAAAGATGAACAAAGAAAAGTCCAAAACGATTTAGTGAAAAAAGAAGAGTGGATAATTGATGGGAACTACGGAGGAACGATGGATATAAGACTTAACGCGGCAGATACGATCATTTTCCTTGATATTCATCGGACAATTTGTATATATCGTGCATTGAAAAGAATGTGGCAGTATCGAAACAAATCAAGACCGGACATGGCAGAAGGTTGCAAAGAAAAATTCGACTTTGATTTTTACAAATGGATATGGTATTACCCTAAAACGAAGAGACCAGACATCGTAAAGAAACTTACACAACTATCTGCTCATAAGAAAGTCATTATATTAAAATCACCAAAAGAAGTAAAACATTTCATAGAGGAGCTTCAATAAAAAAGGCTTGAGGGGATTCTAATGGACTTAGTAGATAAATTGAAAAACAAAAACATTAAGGTAAAAGAAATACCGAAATGGGGAACGTATTTACAGAAGGAATGGGAGAAAAATTTCGCCAATCATCTTAGTGATAAAGAAAAAAGGAAAATTTATTTATTCGATAACGGGGGTTTTGGCGGCTATCTATGGCATCTATTCAGCTATAAGAAGAAGGATTGTCTTGAAGGTGAAAAAGCTGAAGAGGCTTTTAACAATGAGCCAAAAAATAAATGTTATATCTTCTTCCAAGATTCCGAATACGCCTTACTCCTTGAAAATGCTTCAATGTTTAACACCGACGACTTAACAGATGAAACTGGTATAGATATGTACATTGTAGATAAACATTTTCGTTGGACTTTTGTAATAACACACGAAACAGGTTGGTGTGGTCCTTATTTTAGCCGAAAAGAAAAAATATAAAAACGCTTGGGTTTCCAAGCGTTTTTATGTGTTAATTAAACGTTTTTTAGATTTTCTCCACATTATCGGAACTACTTATTAAAAAAGGTCCAAGCCTTTTTGTGTGTAAAATTTTTTGGGGAAGACTTTGAAATTTGGGCGTAGAGTTTGGTCATTCGGGCGGAGATTCAGAAACTTGGGCGGAAAGCTCGTGCCCTTGGGCCAAACCTTAGAACTTCGGCCGAAACAACGGAAACTTTAACTATGCATCGCCAACATTTCAAATCCCAAAACTTATACTTTTCTTCCTTTCACTCGCTAAGTCGTGCATAAATTTCCAATGTGTGAAAACAATAAGGGAAACTACGCCTAAAAGTGAGGGAAGTGTTATGCGGAATCAATGGTGGAAAAAGATGCTTTTTTCAACGGAATCAAAACAATCGAAGCCTGTTACGCAAATGCCGTGTAGCTTCACTTTAGGTGAAAATTTACGTTTTTTAAAGGACCAACTGCAGATCTCGCATTTGGCTTACCGCCGCTTTTTAATTAATTCTCATAAAGAAGCGGAGATTTTGTATGTGAATGGGTTAGTGGATGAGCAAAAGGTTCAGGAAAAAATTTTACATCCATTAATGTATGAGGATCACTCTGATTCGTTTAATCCGCTAGCTACCCTATACGAATACCATGCGAATGATGAGATTGTCATCGATTCGATTTACGATTTGTTGTTGAAGGGACATACGATTTTATTTATAGATGGTGTCAACAAATTGTTTGTGTTTTCAACGAGCGGCGTTCCGAAGCGCTCGATTGAAGAGCCGCAAACGGAGTCGATGCTGAAGGGGACGCATCTCGGCTTTATCGAAGTGCGGGAAGATAATATTTCAATGGTGCGGCAATATGTCGATGGTCAAAGCTTAAAAATCAAACATTATCAACTTGGGCGACGGAAAAAATGTACCGTTTCCCTTATGTTTTTAGATGATTTAGTCCATGGGGATGTGTTGGTTGAGCTAGAGAACCGATTAAAAAAAGTAGATGTCGATACGCTCTTAACCATCGGGGGATTGGAGGAAATGATTGAAGATAATCCGTATTCACCTTTCCCACAATTTTTAACGACTGAGCGACCGGATACGGTGAGTATGCACCTTTTACAAGGAAGAATAGCGATGTTTATGGATCATTCATCTGGTGTACTAGTTGGGCCGAGTAATTTTGCTTCCTTTTTTCATACGGTAGATGATTACAATTTGCGATGGAGCGTCGTGTCGTTTATTCGTTTCTTACGATTTGCGGCGTTTTTCTTATCCATTTTACTTCCGTCGATATATATTGCGGTATTATCGTTTCATTATGAAGTTATCCCCATCAACTTATATGTATCAGTAGCGGAATCACGAGAGCGGGTTCCGCTTCCACCTATTATTGAAGCTTATATCATGGAAGTTACACTGGAAACGTTGCGGGAAGCTGGATTAAGGCTCCCTGCTCCAATCGGTCAAACAGTGGGGATTGTCGGTGGTATCGTTATCGGACAAGCGGCAGTTGAAGCGGGTTTAGTTAGTAATATCATGGTTATCGTCGTGGCGTTAACGGCAATTTCTTCGTTCATCCTACCGAATCAAGATTTTGCGGCTGGGGCACGTTTGCTCCGATTTGCGTTCATGTTGATTGCAGCGTTTTTCGGAATGATTGGCATTATGTTTGGTGTGATGCTTTTAATCGGGCACTTAATTGCACTAGAATCACTTGGAACACCGTATGGAAATCCATTCTCTCCAACACGGTTTAAATATTGGGGAGATCTCATCCTTCGCTTACCAAAAATGGGGACGAAGTTTGTGAAACATCAAAAAAAATAGGTGATACGAATGAACCGAACGATGTTCAATGACATAACCCTTTTACAATACATTTTCATCATCAACGGTGTTCAAGTGGGCATCGGGGTGTTAACCCTTCCCCGCGATATTGCAGCGGTTGCTCAAACGAGCGGATGGATATCCATTTTAATTGGGTATGTCGTATCTTTAATCGGAAGCTTCATCATCATTACCGTAATGAAGCAGCATCCGAAAGATACGATTTATGATTTATTAGTCCGCACGTTTGGAAAATGGATTGGTCGGTTAATCGCTTTTGTATGGGTTGTTTATTTTTCGATAGGGTCATACATTATTTTAACGACGACGATTCGGATTTTAGTTGTGTGGGTTCTACCTGAAACGCTATACTTTTTACTCGTTTTTTTAGTGCTCTTCCCATGGGTATTTATCGCGCGAAATGGTGTACGGATCATCGGTAGATATTCTCAGCTTATCTTTTTGTTAACGCTTTGGATGCCATTAGTCTTATTAGTGCCATTAAAAGATGCCACGTGGCTCAACTTAATGCCTATTCTAGATGGGAACTGGAAAGAAGTTCTAGCGGGTGTGAAAACGACAATCTTCTCCTTTTTAGGATTTGAGGTCGCTTTCATTTTATATCCCTTTTTAAAGGATCAAAAAAAAGCATATCTCGGTATTTTTATCGCAAACACGATTACGTGTATCGTGTTTTTACAAATTACGATTACATGTTTTGTTGTTTTTAACTTAGATCACTTACAGGAATTAATTTGGCCAACGCTCAGTTTATTAAAACCGATTTCATTTGCTTTTTTGGAGCGATTGGAGATTATCTTTCTCTCGGTTTATATGTTCCAAATCTCCACGACAGGAATTCCCTTTTTGCTTTTTTCGTCTTTAGGTGTGACACAAATTGTTAGCTGGAAAGATCATCAGTACGTCTTATATGTATTGGCGATCCTACTAGCGATTACAGCCATACTTTATAATCCATCTCATGATACGTTATCAGCGATAGGCGGGATTTGGACAAACTTTGGCTTTTGGTTAATTTATGTGTTTCCATTGCTTTTACTCATTATTGTTCTCGTGAAAAAACGGTTGAAAAAGAAGGAGAATTAAATGGTTAAAAAATGGTGGATCATTTGTTGCGTTTTGATGCTTACAGGTTGTGGAGACGTATTAGACATTGAAGATACGGTCGTGATGCTCGTATTAGGCATCGATGAAGGGAAGGAAGAAAAGTATACTTTCTATCAAATGAGTCCTGTGTTCTCCATTGAAGCATCGGAAAAAAGTCAGGTGCTAGAAGTACAAGCGAATTCCGTTCGGGAAGCGGCGCAATATTTTGATGTAATGAGTAACGGATCAGTCGTAACCGGGAAAATTCAGGCTGTGATTTTGTCGAAAAAATTGTTGGAAAAGGAAGAGCCACTCCCTATTATTGACTATTTTTACCGAGATGCACGAAGTAGTGCCAATGCGTATGTCGTCATGTTTAACGGACCAGTCGATGATTTGCTACGGTTGGAAACGCCTGATAAACCGCGTTTCGGTATCTTTTTAAATAACTTACTCAAAAGTGCCTATCAAAATGAAACGACCGCCGATACAACGTTGGCGTTATTTCGGAAGAAAGTGGAACAAAAAACGGTTACCCCGTATATTCCTGAGCTTGCAACGGTGAAAGATGGGATTCGTGTAACCGGCATAGCTTTACTAAATGAAAAAGGAACGTATGTCGACTCACTAGACATATATAATAGTGCCATTCTTCTCATTTTAACGAGACAAGTGAACGAGCCTGTGCCATTTATCTTAGAGTTGAACGATGCTGAACAAGTTGTGTCTATGAATATTAGTAATGCGAACTATGATTACACCGTGAAGGAAAGTGGCGGTACGTTTGACTTTACGGTCGAAATTTCGATGGATGTCACATTAGAAGAAGTGGTTACAGAAAATGAAGAAGCAAAAGATAAAAAGAAGTTAACGAAAATGATTGAAACCGAAATGGAGAAAAAAGCAGAAGAATTGATTAAGCGGATGCAGGAACAAAAAATAGACCCAGTTGGGTTTGGCCTATACGCAAGAGCATATGAATACGAAAAGTGGAAAAAAATCGAGGACAAATGGTTTGAAGTGTTCTCACAATCAACCGTCAACGTGAAACCGAATATCGAAATTAAAGACTTTGGGATTATTGAAAGTGCGAAACAGTAGGGGAAACGTATTTCATGTACAAATGTTAACGATTGAGAAAGAATCCACTTTATCCCTAATCATAATAATATGATATTTTAGATAATTTTTTATTTTTCACTCTACCCGAACGCAAAATTATAGTGTATAATAACCTCAGTGTGACAAATTCATACAAAATCAAACAGGTGCTGACATATCCTGTCAGTTAAAAGGGAAGTTGGTGAAAATCCAACGCGGTCCCGCCACTGTGAATGGGAGCGACTCAAATACACCCACTGTACGAATGGTACGGGAAGGGTTGAGGAGCGATGATCATGAGCCAGGAGACCTGCCTGTTTGTGTGCACCGATAGCCCTACGAGGATAGGGAGGTGTTGAGGCGACCCGTTTTTTGCTTTTACATAAGCAGATGATGACATCCGTTTTCGACATCTCCTATTCGTTGGGAGATGTTTTTTTTTGCTCACCAAAGAGGCATTTAATAGATAAAAGCCTTTATGACGAGCAGCTTGATACATACTAAAGGGGGAAACAAAAAGATGAAGAAGCTACATTTATTATTGGCTGCGTTTCTTTTATCGCTTTCTGTGCTAGCTGGATGTAATGCGGCTAATGAAAGCGAAGAACCAAACACACAAAATCAAGAAACGACTGAAAATGTAGAGGCAGCTTTTCCGGTAACGGTAACCGATGCACTCGGTGAAGAAGTGACAATTGAGGAAGAGCCGAAGCAAATTGTCTCGCTTATTCCGAGTAATACAGAGATTGCGTTTGAACTTGGTTTAGGCGATAAAGTGGTAGGTGTGACGGACTTTGACAACTACCCAGAAGAGGTTACGTCCATCGAAAAAATCGGTGGCATGGACTTTAATGTTGAAAAAATCATTTCGTTACAACCAGATTTAGTGTTGGCGCATGCGTCAGGTGCACATAATTCAGAAGAAGGTTTAAATCAGCTGAAAAATGCGGGCATTCCTGTGTTTGTCGTTGAAGATGCTACGTCTTTTGAGCAAGTGTACAAAACAATTGAAACAATTGGGACGCTAACAGGTGCTAAGGATGAAGCGGCGACAGTTGTGGAAGAAATGAAAGCAAAAGTAGCTGACATTAAGGCGAAAGCTTCTGAAATTGCTGAAGCTGATCAAAAGTCTGTGTTTGTCGAAGTGGACCCAACTCTTTATACAACAGGTAAAGGGACGTTCATGGATGAAATGCTAATGATCATCAATGCGAAAAACATCATTGAAGAAGAAGGATGGCCGCAAGTTTCTGAAGAAGCAGTCATTGAAAAGAATCCAGACGTCATCATTACAACGTATGGGTATTACACGCCAGATGCAGTTGAACAAGTTCTTTCACGTGATGGGTGGCAAGATGTGAGTGCAATTCAAACGAAAAGCGTATACGATGTGAATTCGGATAAAGTAACGCGTTCCGGTCCACGTCTCGTTGAAGGAGTCGAAGAGCTTGCAAAAGCCATCTATCCAGACGTTTTTGCAAACGAATAAAATCATGCCGTATGGTATCGTGTCGATATTTTTCGTCGTGTCGTTGTTGATTTCGATATCAATCGGGACCATTCATATTCCAGTGCGTACGATATTAGATATATTTTCACACGCCCTGTTTGAAACTGAATTGCTGCCGACGACTGAAAAAATGCACGAAAATATCGTGTTGGACATACGGTTACCACGCGTATTATTGGCGGGTCTTGTTGGGGCTTCTTTAGCCCTTGCAGGAGCCGCCTTTCAAGGATTATTGCAAAATCCACTTGCCGACCCATACACGCTAGGGATTTCATCAGGCGCATCTTTAGGTGCTGTTTTCGTTTTGTTTTTTGGGATTCAAATTCCCTTTTTAGGACAACTAACTCTCCCATTTATAAGCATTGTGACAGGGTTTATTACTCTTTTCATCGTGTTAGTTTTTACGCAAATGATTGAGCGTTCGATGAAAATGGAAACGATTATTTTAACAGGAATTATTACGAGTTCCTTTTTAAGTGCATTTATTTCTTTAATGATTGCGTTAACGGGTGAAGAGTTACGACAGATTATTACATGGTTATTAGGAAGCGTGTCGATGCGCGGATGGGAGTACGTTCAATTAATTGCGCCGTTTTTTTTCATTGGCTCGATTCTTTTAGTTTTCCAAGGAACTACCCTCAATGCCTTGTCGTTTGGGGAAGAGAAAGCTCATTATTTAGGGGTGGATACGCGGAAGAAAAAGCTATTCATCTTGTTTGCGGCATCTATTTTAACAGGGGCGGCCGTTGCCGTCTCAGGTACGATCGGATTTGTCGGACTAGTCATTCCACATTTAATCAGATTGCTCTTTGGCCCTGACCACCGTCATTTATTGCCGCTTTCGATGCTCTTTGGCGCAGCGTTTTTAATGTGTGCAGACTTAGTCGCCCGAACCATTATATCACCAACGGAGCTTCCGATTGGAGTCATTACGGCTTTAATTGGCGCACCGATTTTTGCCATCATTTTAATTCGACAACGGGTAGAAAGAAGAGGATAACGATGTTACAAGTGGAGAACATTTCAGGAGGATATCACGGGGAAACGATTGTTCATGACCTTAACTTTACGGTAGAGAAGGGAGAGTTTTTCGGTATTTTAGGTCCGAATGGAAGCGGAAAGACAACTTTACTAAAAATGATCAGCGGGCTCATTTCGGTGAAAACAGGAACCATTTCATTAGAAGATAAGCCTTTATCACATTTTTCGGCGAAACAATTGGCTAAAAAAGTCGCAGTCTTGCCGCAAATGCAAAGCGCTTCGTTCGAATACACCGTGAAAGAAACGGTGTCCCTCGGTCGCTATCCGTTTCAAAAAGGATTATTTAAACAATGGACGGAAAAGGATGAGAAGGTTGTAACGGAGGCAATGGCCATTACGGAAATTGAGGCGTATGCCAATCATCGCTTAAGTGAATTAAGCGGCGGAGAAAAACAGCGCGTGTTTTTAGCGCAAGCCCTCGCGCAAGAACCTGTTCTCTTATTGTTAGACGAACCGACGAACCACTTGGATATCTCCCATCAAAAACAACTTCTTGATCACTTAAAAGAGTGGTCCATTCAAAAAGGGTTAACGGTTATATCTATCTTCCATGATTTAAACTTAGCGAGCTTGTATTGCGACCGGTTGTTATTGATGAAAGATGGCAGGCAAATGGCTCTGGATGACCCCAATCATGTCGTGGAGGAAAAGCTCATCGAACGAGTATACGAAACGTCTGTGAAAAAGCGACCACATCCTGAGTTGCCAAAGCCACAAGTAATGATTGCTCATCCGTTTCAAGAAGAAAATAAGACCGTTTTTCGCTCAAGCGATATTGCTGTGTCGAATGAAATCATTTCTCTTCAATTACCGAAACCGTTGAAAACACTCTCTTCTGGAGTGATTGGAGCTGGGTTTGGTTGGTATCGTTCGTTTGTCAATCGTCACGTCCCAAAAAATTACAAATGCGATGACGTCAAAAGTGAGATGGAGATGTATTTACAAAAGCACCATTTTCATCCGAAGGAGACAGTCGGCATGATGACAGCTGCAAACCTCACTGATGTGGCCATCGATGAATGGAGCGATGGTGAAATTAAGGTCGTTGTAGTAGTAACCGCAGGTGTCAGCAATGCGGTTAATGTTGCGGAATGCGAAAAGCATGTGTTTGAAAGCTATGCGGGAACGATTAACACATGGGTGTTGATTGAAGGAAATTTATCGGATGAAGCGTTTATCCAAGCGGTCATGACCGCAACTGAAGCGAAAGCAAAAGCGATGGCCGATGAAAAAATAAAAGACACGGTCACAAACACGATTGCTACAGGAACCTCAACCGATAGCATCTTAATTGCTGCCACGCAACAAGGAGAAACGATTGACTATGCAGGTACGATTACGAAAGCAGGAAAGTTAATCGGAAAAGGGGTTTATGAATGTACAGTTCGCGCCCTTTTAGCCTATAAAAGGCGGATGATACCATGATGACGCACGTGCTTATTGTTGTGTTGGCATATTTACTTGATAAGTGGATGGGGGACCCGAAGCATCTGCCGCATCCTGTGAGGTGGATGGGATCATTCATAGGGTTTTTAGAATCAAAATGGAATCGCAATCGTTACCAAACATCGCTCGGCTTTTTAATGCTGATTACGGTATCCGTTGTTTTTACAGCTTCAGCCATGATACTTGTATACGTATCGTATCGCCTTCATTTGGCTATTGGCATCGTGGTCGAAATGGTTTTATTGACGTTTATGATTGCCGAAAAAAGCTTAAAGGACGCGGCGATGGATGTGTATGAGCCACTCTCGCAAAATCAGCTACCACAAGCGCGTGAAAAGCTTTCCTGGATTGTCGGACGCGATACGGAAACGCTAACGGAAGGGGAAATTGTGAGAGGAACGGTGGAAACGGTCGCAGAAAATACGAGCGATTCAGTTATTGCGCCGTTATTTTGGGCGTTTATTGGAGGAGCTCCACTCGCCGTGTTGTACCGTGTTGCCAACACAGCCGATGCAATGGTCGGGTACACGAGTCCGAGGTATAGACAATTTGGTTTTGCCGCAGCAAAATGGGATGACTTTTTAAATTATATCCCGAGTCGATTAACGGCTGTTCTCATGATTTTTGTGAACCGTTCAGATCAAACAAAGCGTCAATGTTTCCGTCTGCTTAAGCGGGATGCGAAAAAACACCCAAGTCCAAACAGCGGCTTTCCAGAAACAGCCATGGCTGCACTCTTAGGGATTCAATTAGGAGGAACGAATACCTATAAAGGAATTATTTCAAAACGAGCGCGACTTGGGGATGCGCTTAAAGCATTAAAAGCAGTCCACATTTGTGAAAGTGTCCGAATGATGCAGCGAACGAATACTAGTTTTGTACTTGGAGGTGGAATCGTTGGAATGGCCGTCGCATGGATCCAATCCTTCTTATTTATATGAATCTCTTAATCTCCCAATTCCACAATCAATGATCGATTTCAGTGTAAACATCAACCCATATGGAACACCACGATCGATTATCGAACGTTGGCGTAATTTTTATGACATCATTCATGACTATCCAGACCCGAAAAGCCTGTCATTACGTCAAGCGATTGCCGAAAAAGAAAACGTTCCAATTGAAACGGTGTTTGTCGGAAATGGCGCAGCGGAAGTGATTCATTTACTCGCTAACACACTTCTAGAAAAACAAAAGGTAATCATTGTCGAACCGACATTTTCAGAATACGGAAAGGCTTGTGCAAAAGTGGATAGTTCCGTCATTTCTCATATCGTAACGGAAGCGAACGGGTGGAAGTTGAAAGCAGATGAACTCATTGAACAATTAGAAGGGGTAAAGGGCATTTTTATTTGCAACCCGAATAATCCAACCGGAACGGTGCATGAAAAACAAGAGCTGTTAAAGCTGATAAAGGCTTGTCACGAACGACATGTACTTGTATTCATTGATGAGGCATTTGTTGATTTTTCCGTTGAGGATGTTTCGATGAAATCACATCGTGCGACCTTTCCGAATGTAATCATCTTACGTTCTTTAACGAAAATGTATGCGATAGCTGGTCTTCGTTTAGGGTATTGCTTGGCGGATAAATCAATTGTTCAACGTCTTGAACAAGCACAGGTGGAATGGAGTGTCAATGCACTTGCCCAACAAATAGGTGAGCTCTGTTTAAAAGATGAGGCATTCGTGACAGATACGAAAATGAAAATCGCAACGGAACGAATGCGTCTATTTCCTTTATTAAGAGAATATGGCTTTCGCATTTCCGATAGTCGGGTGAATTATTATTTAATGAAGCATGAATCAATCTCCTCCGAAGAGTGGTTGACGTATTTATTAAAAAAGGGAATTGTTGCACGGCACACGATGAATTTCCGAGGACTAAAGGGAGATTACTTACGCTTTTCTATTCGGACGAAAGAAGAAAACGACCGTTTACTCGAAGTTATTCAAGAAAGGTGTTCGTCATGATGGTGTTTGTAACCGGTGGGGTTCGAAGTGGGAAAAGTTCGTGGGCTGAGCGCTTTTGTATCGAACGAGCGAAACAGAAGATGAGCCCAGTTCATTACGTCGCCACGTCAGCCATCGTCGATTCTGAAATGGAACAGCGCATTTTGCTCCATCAAAAACGTCGGGTACAATCAGGCATCGAGTGGAAAACGATCGAACAACAGCAGCATATTCGCGAAGTGACCGCACATTTAACAGGAGATGAAATCGTCTTAATCGACTGCTTAACGAACCTCGTGAACAATGAAATGTTTGCTGACATGAGAACGTATGAACAAATTGAATATCAAGATGAACTGATTCGTTCGATTGCAAAGGAGTTGCATGAAATTGATCAAGCAAGTGACACGCTTGTCATCGTTTCTAATGAACTTGCCTTTGATACGAATCGTTTCCCGATGGTTCATTCTTTTATTCGTGTACTTAATAAACTGCATCAACACCTCGTTCATCATAGTACGTTATCAGTCATGATGGAGGCAGGCATTCCTATTTGGAAGAAAGGAGTATGGCATGAACGGATTGATGATTCAAGGGACGGCTTCTGATGTGGGAAAAAGCCTCATTTGTACTGCCCTTTGTACCATTCTTCATCAACGGGGATACAAAGTAACCCCTTTTAAATCGCAAAACATGTCGAACAATTCATATGTCACAAAGGATGGAAAAGAAATTGGCCGAGCGCAAGGAATACAAGCTGAAGCCGCAAATATTGAAGCATCGGTTGAAATGAATCCGATCTTATTAAAGCCACAAAGCGATGAAAAAGCGGAGATTGTTCTGCTTGGTAAGCGCTATCAATCGTTAGGTGGACGGGAATATCGGGACACGTTTTATGAAAAAGGGTTGGAAGTCATCCAATCCTCTTTAGCGAAATTAAGCGAACAATTTGAAGCTGTCGTCATTGAAGGGGCCGGTAGCCCAGTTGAAATTAATTTGAACGACCGGGAGCTTGTTAACATGAAAGTAGCCGAGATAGCGGATGTCCCGGTCATTTTAGTGGCTGACATTGACCGAGGGGGCGTGTTTGCCAGCATCATCGGAACGTTAACTCTTCTAAGTGAAACAGAACGAAAACGGGTAAAAGGAATCATAATTAATAAATTTCGGGGTGATCAATCATTATTTGAATCCGGTCGAAAGTGGTTGGAAGAGAAGACGGGTATTCCTGTATTAGGCGTTATTCCGTATGTTGACCATGCAATTAGCGGAGAAGATTCATTATCGATTTCGGCTCGCTTTCAATCGCAGGAAGTAAGTGAAATCGATATTGCAGTGATGAAGCTTCCGTATATCTCGAACTATACAGATGCTGAACCTTTTTTATTTGAAGAGGGGGTATCGGTTCGAATGGTTTCTACGTTAAGTGAGTTTGGAAATCCAGATGCGGTGATCATTCCCGGAACGAAAAGTACGATTTCCGATTTACATTCGTTACGGGCCTCAGGCTTGGAGCAACGTATCAAAACATTTGTGCAAAGCGGTGGAACCATCGTTGGCATTTGTGGTGGTTACCAGATGCTTTCCAAACAGTTAATTGATGAATACGGAACAGATACCGGAATAAGCGGATACAATACAGCAGGTTTCAACCTTATTCCAGCAGTGACGACTTTTTCACAATGGAAAAAAACGATTCAAACAGAAGGAACGACACACCCATTAAGTGGATTTTCAAGTTTACCAGTTCGTGGGTATGAAATTCACCTCGGACAAACGATGTTTCAAGGACCTCACACTCCTTTATTAATGGTAGAAAATGAAGCGGAAGGAGTCTCGATAGAAGACGGGTGTATCCTTGGAACTTACGTACATAACCTTTTCCATAATGATTTATTCCGAACAGCTTGGCTCAATAAGCTTAGGGGAAGAAAAGGACTTCCGGAACAAAAGATGGTCTCAATGGAGAAGGAGAAGATGAATCAGTATGAAAACCTCGCTGCTCATGTCGAGAAACATTTAGACGTTCAAAAGCTTCTAGAGATTATGACCGCATGGAGGGAGCAGCATGGGTAAGAGCTGGACAGGCCTCTTGATTGCCTTTCAATTTTTTACAATCATTCCGATTCGAAAAAACTTCCCGCTAGACGATAAGCGATTAGCTGGAGCAGTTGCTTCCCTTCCACTTGTCGGGGCTTTTATAGGAGGAGTGGGTAGTCTCATTTTATGGTTTCTTCACACGTTTACGGACCTTTCTTCTCTTTTCATGAGTCTCTTATTTTTCTTTTCGTTTTTTGTCATGACGGGAGGAATTCATCTTGACGGATGGGTGGATATGAGTGATGGGTATTTTTCGTATCGTGAGCGCTCAAGGCGGTTAGAAATTATGAAAGATCCAAGGGTTGGAACATTTGGGGTAGTATCATTACTTTTTTTACTTGCTTTTAAATGGGTGTTTAGCTATGAAATCATCGAAGATTTATCAAATGATACGTTTCTTTTATTTGCGCTTGTGCCCTTTTTATCCCGTCTTGTGATGGGGGGAATCTTACTTCATAGCCCCTTAGCGAAAAACGAAGGGCTTGCGGCGCTCTTTCAACAAGCCGCTTCGAAAACGATTTGGATTTATTACGGGATTTATATTTTTTTATTCGTCCTTGTCATCACATTAACTTCTGTGAACTTGATTGTTCCAATAGCTTTTCTCTTTGTGGGGAGTGTCGTCTGTTTTGTAGGATTTTATAACTTTTGTAAAAGAGCTTTCGGTGGCATTACTGGTGATACATTAGGGGCCACGGTCGAAGGGACTGAAGCTTTGTTATGGATGATTATTTGGTTATTACATTAATTCGTCACGGACGAACGAAAGAAAATGATGAGAAGAAATACATAGGCTGGACAGACAGTTGTTTATCAAAGGAAGGGTATGTCGCGTTGCAAAAAAGGGAGCTTTCCTTTAAGCCAGATCTCATCTTTTCGAGTGATTTAAAGCGATGTATCGAAACCGCGTCCATTTACTTTCCGTACGCAAGACCGATTTTAAGTCCCTTGCTTCGCGAGATTCATTTTGGTGATTTTGAACAGAAGACGTTTGAAGAACTAAAAAACGTTCCTGCCTACCAAAATTGGCTAGACGACCCGTTTCAAGGTCCCATCCCGAACGGGGAGCGGTACGACCAATTTTCTCAACGAATTCAAAAAGGGTGGGGTGAGGTGAAAAAACGAATCACCTCACACCATGGAATTCGACACGTTGTGATTGTGACACATGGTGGCGTTATTCGTGAGCTACTGTCGCGATTTTCACCAGTCGAAAAGCCTTACTGGTCTTATTCTGTATCACCTGGCGACTTCGTGCATCTCACAACGACCGAAACAAAACTAAGGAGGGATGAACGATGCATTTCGTTACAGGAGGCGCTTATAACGGAAAGCGAAAATGGGTGATAGAACATATGGTGAAAGACGCTCCTGCACGATGGATTTCGGGGTATGAAAAAACGGTGACGGACTTACAAAACATCAAAGCATACGAAAAGTTAACCGTCATAGAAGGATTGGAACAATTCATCTATGCGTGGCTTGAGAACCATGACTGGAGAAGAGAATGGCACACGTTACTCCATCAATGGATGAAGTGGGAAACTGAAAATCGGAAGCTCATTATCATCGGGACGGACATGTCAAAGGGGATCGTGCCGATGGATGCGAAAGAACGTTTGTGGCGTGACGTCACAGGATGGTGCTACCAAGATATTGTGAACCATGCTTCTACAGTCGATGTCGTTTGGTACGGAGTTTCAGAACGTTTGAAGGGGGAAATAAGATGAGAAATTTTACAGTGATCGTCATGTTTATTTCATTATCCGTCATTGGAGCGATGATCAAAATCCCGGCTATCGTCGGAAGTGTCGCACTCGATTCCTTTCCGGCCTTTTTAGCGGCAATTCTCTTACATCCAGTCGTTGGGGGGATAGTCGCGTTCGCTGGTCACTTTTTATCGAGTTTACTAGTCGGCTTTCCGCTCGGAGGCTTTCATCTGTTAATAGCAGCTGAAATGTTTGCTCTAGTGTATTTGTTCGGTATCCTATTTCGTAAATCGAAGTGGGGCGCATTGTTCACAGCTATTTTATTAAATGGACTCGTTCTTCCTTTACCGTTTTATGCGATAATGGGTGGCGCGTTTTATGTTGCCATTGTTCCTTCTTTACTGATAGCTGCGGTTGTGAATGTCGGTGTCGCTCTTCTTTTAGCTCCACGCTTGGCGGCGTTTTTAACGAAAAGGGGGCTAGGTTCATGAGCCGTGACGTCATCTTTCTTCCAAATTCAGCAGATGAGTGGCTCGCAATCGCTTGTGATAATAGCGGAGGAATCGGAGAGAAAGAAAGAGACATTGTCCATGTTCCGTATGAAATGGTCATCGATTATGGATTACGAGTTGCGTTCATGGAATTATTCGCAGTCGGGGCTAAGCCGAACGCACTGATTGTGCAAAACTTTGTGCATGATGACGTATGGCCGCTTATTGAAAAAGGACGAGATAAAATTTGTAAGGAACTTTCAATTGAGCCTATTTTGCTTTCGGGAAGCACTGAGAGTAACTTCTCTCTTTTACAGTCAGCACTCGGATTTACCGTCATCGGTAAAGTGAAAAAGGACCATGTAAAAGTTGGGATGACGCCAAAAGGTGCAGCGATTGCATTAATTGGGAAACCGCTCGTCGGAAAAGAAGTTATCGATAATGAGCATGAAATGGCTCCGCTATCACTATTTAAGACACTCCTTCATCATCCGGGGGTTTACGAAATCGTTCCGTGTGGATCAAAGGGTATTTTCCACGAATGTAAGTTGTTAAATGAAACGTTCGTAAGTCATCCGTCCATTGACCTTCAAAAATCGGCTGGTCCCGCAACATGCTTCGTGATGACCTATAATCAAACGTATGAGCAACAACTTCAAACAATCGCAAAAACTCATTTCCATAAGCTAAAGCAAGACGTGTGACAGGCACTTTCTAATTGTGATACTATTTCCATAAATAAGGGAGAGGAGTGGGGAGATTGATTAAAGCGTACGTTTTTGATGTGTATGGAACGTTGTTTGATGTGTATTCGGTAAAAGAAAAATGCCAATCCATTTTTCCTCATAAAGGGGAAGCAATTAGTCAAACGTGGCGTCAAAAACAGATTGAATATTCTTTTTTACGTCAATTAATGGGAACGTACCGGCCGTTTCACGAAGTAACCGAAGACGCTTTACGCTACGCCATTTTATTGCACGGTGGGGAACCGAAGGAATCGGTCATTTCAGAATTAATGGATGCATATTTACATTTAACCCCTTATGAAGAAGTAAAAGACGTCTTACAACAATTAACAGATAAGCACCGAGCGGTTTTCTCAAACGGCTCGCCGAGTATGTTAACCCCTCTTCTTCAAAACGCAGAGATGAACGAGTTGTTTACATCGGTCATTACAGTAGATGAAAACAAACAATACAAACCGACAAAGGCTGCCTATCAATCTGTAGTGGAAACATTAAATGTTGCCAAAGAAGAGGTGCTCTTTATGTCTTCCAATGGATGGGATATAACCGGTGCGAAGCAGTTCGGCTTTCAAACAGCGTGGATCAATCGTGCGAGTCTACCACCTGAGCAATTAGGAGTGAAGCCAGACTTCGAATTCCATGATTTAACAGGCCTTTTATCTATCGAAGCAAAAAAAGTGTAACAAAAGACCGCAAAATGTCAGGCATTTTGCGGTCTGTCTTTTGAACGAAGCTTATTTCACCATTCGATGTTTACGAGCCGCTTTTAAAAGCTCACGATAGCCGATTCGTGTCAATGTGTAGTCGCGCGTCATCATGTGGGCTTCTTTCAGTTCACGAATGGCATGATCAGATAAATTCCGATATTCGAATTGAAGTCTTCGGTTAATGTCGTCATATGTATGAGTTTGAATAAACTCAGCACCAATTAAGGTGACGACCTCTTCTAAAGCAGGATCTCGTTGTAGGATGAAGTTTGTCACTTTTTGAAACTTCGTCTTTAACTGTAAAAGCTCACGCTGAATCGATTTCGCTTCATCTTCTTTTGCTGACATTCGATTTCGAAATGCTTGCTTTTCATCCTCTTGTAAGTTCGCTTTCTGCAGCAACTCTTCAAATAAAATCGTCTTGTCGAGTTCTACCTTTGAAAGCTCCTGCTCTTTATAAAGCAATGTTTTTTCCATGTCCTCATTTTTTTCATCTTTCGTCTCAATCGGTTGTTCCTCTCGTATACCGTGTTCAACTCTTGATTTGATTTCTTTCACTTGCTTCGAAAGAACGAAAACAAAGATGACCTGCCACGTTAACAGTAAAAGAACGGCAAATTGAAAAAAGATGGAGTTCGTTCCGATTACTAAAAAAAGTCCAATTGTAACACCGACACCTAAAAAGATTAATAGCCAATCAAGTGCGGTAAGTTTCTTAAATGTCTGGAAAAAATCTTTCACCATCGTTCTTCTCCTTAAATTCGAAAATAATAGACCGAACCTATTATAGCAAAATTTTTAAAAGAAAAAGAGAAGAGAAATGTGCAAAAAAAGTATATGAGGACTTTCTTTTTTGGAAAGCTTTAAAAGCTGCAAACACCGCAACTCAACTTCCAATCGCGACAGAAATACTCGATAAAAGAACCGTCAGAGACAGCATGTTTGTCATGTTAAGTTCCTTCTTTTCCATAGTGGTTGTAGGTGTGTATTTATTCCTTTTTAATCTGAGAGAAAAAAATGGTTGAAAAATAAGGTAAATCGTTTATAATGAAAGGGAACAAACGTTCTGTATTGGAGGATGAATATAAGTTGAGAAAATTCCTTTCGATTTTACTTGGAATTATTTTAGGAAGTATAGCTGTTTTTATTGTTGAAACGATTGGACATCTGATTTTTCCGCCACCAGCAGGAATCGATGTCACAGATCCTGAGCAATTAAAACAAGTAATCGAGCAGTTGCCAATCGGTGCATTGATTTTTGTCTTACTAGCGTGGGCAATCGGTTCGTTCGTTGGTGGTTATGTGACATCAAAAGTAGCAAAAACCGATTCCATTCGCTTTTCCCTTATCACAGGGGGCGTTTTAATGGCGTTTGGCGTTATCAATATCGTCATGATCCCACATCCAACATGGTTTGCGATTATCGGATTATCCGTTTACTTACCATGTGCGTATTACGGGGGGAAGCTCGCAAGATTCTAAAATTCCGTATGTCGTCAGAGGAAGGTAGACTGAAAAAGAAGCCTACCTTCCTATCAATCTTCTTCTACCGTAGCACTTTTTATTTCACACGTCGTTTCTACCATATGAATCAACTCTTTTAATAGTTGAACAGAGGCTTCAAGAGCAAGTGAATAATAACGCTGCGTCCCTTTTTGTTCAATCGAGACGAGCTGATTATCCCGCAAAATTTTCAGATGATGCGAAATGGCTGGACGTGATAGTGTTGAATGATTTGCAATTTCGTTCACGGTTAATGTTTCTTTTTCAGCCAAAAGCAAAATAATGTCTTGGCGGTAAGGATCGCTTAGAGCCTGAAATAGCGGAATACAAGCTCGAAATGTTTCAATAGCTTTTTGACCCATAGTATGTTCCTTCCCTTTGTTTAATCTCTTCAACATTATACCTTTTTTCCAATGAATCATACAAACGCCCAGAATGTTAACTGATGTAACCAAATAGTTTACATATGATGTATAATAGAACCGCAAGAATCTAATAAAGGGAGTGGAGAAAATGGGTCAAGGTGTATTTATAACTGGGACAAGTACAGAAATAGGAAAGACATATGTCACGAAGCATTTGGTGAAAGAACTTCGAGAAAGAGGAGTCAATGCACTCCCTTATAAGCCGATCCAAACGGGATGTGTTCGTCACAAAGAGGGATATCTCGTCGCGGAAGATGTCGAGCAATATGTGGAAACGGCCAACCTGCCTTTTAAACCTTCACAGCTTTGTACTTATTTTTTGGAAAAGCCTGCTTCCCCACATTTAGCATCAACGATCGAACAAGTGGAACTAAACATAGACCGAATTGTTCAACATTTTAATCAACTACTGACTCAGCACGATATTGTATTAGTCGAAGGAGCAGGAGGACTCGTTGTTCCGCTAAAAGAAGATCCCCTTTTTATGACGAAAGACTTGATACAACAATTGAATATTCCGATTGTCATCGTCGTACCTCCGCACCTCGGTTCCATTAACCATGCGCTACTAACCGTTGAATATGCTAGAAATCATTCGCTATCGATAGCTGGTATTGTGTTTAATCGTGTTAGCTTAAGCCCTACCGATATTGAAAAAGATAATATGCGTTTTATCGAAAAAGTGACAAAGCTTCCGATTCTTGGTGTCATCCATGAAGCTCATGGTGAAAAGAAGCATCACGAAATGGGATTCAACATTGACGCTCTCATGGAGCAATTAAATGTAAATAAACTATTGATTTAAAGTACAAATACGATTTGGGTATTCTCCAACCTGTTTTGCACATATGAAAACCATTTTAAAAATCGAGAGACTTCGATATCGGAAGTTTACACAGATTTAATTTGATTGATGAATTGAATCTATAGTAAACTAGCACTGCGATAAAAAGAAAAGGAGAAACATTTCATGAAAACGTGGTTGGAGATCTTACTCGTATCGCTACGTCTAGGCTTTACTTCATTTGGCGGGCCGGTGGCACATTTAGCATACTTTAAAGAAGAATATATTAATAGAAGGAAATGGCTTAATGAAAAAAGTTATGCGGATTTAATTGCCCTTTGTCAATTTCTCCCTGGACCTGCGAGTAGTCAGGTTGGCATTGCAATCGGGATGATTCGAGGAGGAATTATCGGGGGAATCATTTCGTGGTTCGGTTTTACGATGCCGTCAGTTCTAGCTCTTGTTTTATTCGCTTATGTTTTAAGTGGAGAAATGGTCGAATTATCAAGCTGGATTCACGGATTAAAACTCGTCGCTGTGGCAGTAGTTGCCCACGCAATTTTCGGGATGGGGAAGAAGTTAACACCTGATCGTACAAGACAAACGATTGCGATTGTTGCCACGATTAGCGTATTTCTTGTGCCGACAGCAGCTGGTCAATTAGCCATCATTCTTGCTGCTGCAATCGTTGGTTACATATTGTATAACAAAAACGACGTACCAGAAGTTCCAGACCTACCAATTCGTATTTCCAAACGCGTCGGTGTGATGGCGTGGGGGTTATTTGCTGGACTTCTTATCGTTCTACCTATCGTTCGAAACGGAGTCGATTCGCTATTCATTGCTATGTTTGATACATTTTATCGTGTCGGGTCGCTCGTATTTGGTGGGGGGCATGTTGTCTTACCGATGATTGAACGGGAAGTCGTGCCAGTCGGTTGGATTACAGAAGAGGCCTTTTTAGCAGGATACGGTGCGGCACAAGCTGTTCCGGGTCCACTGTTTACGTTATCGAGCTATTTAGGAATGTATATTGGCGGAGGAATGGGGGCTGTCGTGGCGACTATTGCGATGTTCTTACCGTCCTTCCTTCTCCTAATTGGGACGCTACCGTTTTGGAATATCATTCGTCGTAAAAAGTCCGTTCAAGCAGCATTAATCGGCGTCAATGCAGCTGTTGTCGGAATTTTAATCGCTGCCTTTTACGATCCAGTATTTACAAGTGCAGTGAAGTCAACAACCGACTTTGCTATTGCTCTTGGGGCATTTAGCTTACTGCAATTTTGGAAAAAGCCAGCGTGGCTCGTCGTTCTTATCACCGTAATAGGAACAGTCATCGTTGAGCTATTTTAGTTATTACTATGAATAACAAATGTACATTACTTTATGCACCTAGAAATAGGTGCTTTTTTTAATGTTACAGAAAGTTTAAGTTCAATAAAGTGTTAAAGTATTCTCTTTATCGTTTTTTTGGTGTCTAACTCCAAGCGCCATCAGCTCGGGTCGCTTCGGTCCTGCAGTGGCGACGGAAGCCTCCTCGCAGGTGCTCCTGCGCCCTTCGCCTAAGGACTTGCGCTTTGAGCCATTCTTATGTGAATAAACTTTTTTGACCTATTAAAATGATGTGGGGGCACATATGGACAACACGCCTTGTGTCTATCTGCTAAGTAAAAAAGCAATTCCTCTTAAAGTACTATGTTTATAGAATGTTCAATTTTTCATAAACTTTCAGAAAATAACTAAAGGAACGAAGAAAATTGTCGATATTATAAGAAAAGTTCTTTTTGGAGGGATTGGCTTGCGGCTGAAAAAGATAATAATGCCACGGATGAAGATAAATATTCGCGATAGAATACGGGAATGGAGTTTAAAAGATTTAAAGAAATCTAGCTTGCGGAAAAAATTATTTATTAGCTTTAGTATTTTTATGCTGTTAAGTGTCATTATGTCTGCTGCCAATTATATTGGAATGAGGACAATCAACACAGACACTAAGCAAATGGTAAATGAAGATGTACAAGCGTTAATCTTAAATGAAAAGTTAAGGTATAATATTTCCCAACGAATTTCACTTGTTCACTCCTATTTTCTATATAAGAAGCCCTCAACTCGTACAGAGTTTGAAGAGTTAACGTCAGAGAGTATACAAATCGAAAAGGAATTAGCAAAATTGAGTCAGACGGATGAAATGGAGCAACTGCTAAAAGAAAGCAATGAATGGAGCAACCTTGTCCGATATGATATTTTGCTTATGTATGATCGTGGTCAAAAAGACATTGCATTAACAAAGCTGGAAGAACGGGCACAACCAATTGCAAATGATATTATTCAAAAGTTTGAAAAAATCGCGAATGAACGTCAACAAGACGTTGTGCAAAGCGGATACGACATTATTGAAAACAGTAACCAAATTCGTATAATGAGCTTATTAATCTCACTTTTCATAATTTTAATAGGTATTTATTTGGCGATACGGATTTCAAATTCCATTACAAAACCGATTTCACTCGTTTCAAAACGAATGAAGTCCATTGCGTCTGGAGAATTGAATTTCGAACCACTTCGTTTCAAAGGAAAAGACGAACTTGCGCAATTAGTGACCGCTGTCAATGAAATGGCTGATGAATTAAGAAAAATGGTTCATGACATTTCAAATGTGTCGTCAGTGATTCATGAACGAAATCAACATTTAAAGCAATCGTCATTAGAAGTACAAGAAGGTAGTAAACAAATCGCTTACACAATGCAAGAACTGTCCATTGGTGCGGAAACACAGGCGGATTCAGCTTCTAGCTTAGCAGAATCAATGGTCACTTACACAAATAAGATGGAAGAGCTCCATGAAAATGGTCTCATTATGGAAGAAAAGTCAAAAATGGTTTTACAGCAAACGGATACGGGTAGTGAATTAATGAACGAGTCCATGAAGCAAATGGAGGTAATTACCGATCGCATGGATGAAGCCGTTCAAAAAGTTCAAACGCTCGAGCAACGTTCGAAAGATATTAATAAGCTAGTAGAAGTCATCCAAAGTATTGCCGACCAAACGAATCTCCTTGCATTAAACGCAGCAATTGAAGCAGCAAGAGCTGGCGAATATGGTCGGGGTTTTGCGGTTGTAGCGGATGAAGTGCGCAAGCTAGCCGAGCAAGTCTCTCACTCTGTTGTCGATATTCAAACGATTGTGGAAATCGTTCAAAAAGAGACGAAAGAAGTGACAAACAGCTTACATTCTGGATATAAACAAGTACAAGAAGGAACATCATTAATTCAAGAAACGGGCGCTGCCTTTGAAATGATACAAAATCATATAAATGAAGTTTCCGATCTTATTCAAACCGCACGGGTCGAATTAACGGAAATTTTACAAACTAGTGAAACGATGAATCAATCCATTACAAACATCGCATCCTTAACGGAAGAAGCGGCGGCGGGCATTGAACAAACGGCAGCTTCGGCAAAAGTATCGAATCAATTGAGTGATACGATGTCAAACCATGCCAAAGCGCTAACAGACTTAGCCGAAAAACTCAATCTTCTCGTCCAACGCTTCAAGTTGTAAACCGGCTTTCGTTAATAATTGGTTGTAAATTTGGTTCAGGAAGTCTTCTTCATATAAAATCGTCACATCTTCAAAGCGCTTGTTGTTATGTTCATATACAGCTAGCGCTTTTTCTTTTTGGTGGTCATTCGATAAGAGAAACAGCTGTGAATGTTTCGGTTCATCTAATTGCAAAAAATATACATATTCTTTCTCGTTTGAACGTTGATACGCTATCGGTTTTATTCGCATGCCCAAGCCTCCTTTACTGCTAGCTTGGACACGTTTTATCTGTTATAAACTTTTAATATTTCCTTTAGGTAATTTTAACAATATTTTCATCTTCAACTAACAAATAGGTAGTATGCTAAAAGTAAGATTCACAATGAAAGTGGAGTGGAACAGATGAGTAATATGCTGAAAAAAGCATTAGAAGAGCAAAGAAAATATTATTCGGAAAAACTATTAGCGATTGGCGTTTATAATGAGCAAATAGTCAATAACATGACATTAACAGAACTAGAAAAAGAGTACCAATACTTCTTTTTACAGCAACCGATAATTAAAAAGAAAACCAATTTATCGTCCTAGAATAGGAGAGAGAGGCTGAGTCAAAAGGTTATGAAAAAATGATTTTTTGAGGCTCATGCCTCTTTTTTGATTTGGTTTTTACTTATTTTGGATATCCCCAAATAAAAAAACGGTGGCTTCCCACCTGTTATCCTTGTATGATATGTTCTTATTGCATTATTACTTTCCATTTTTTTTGAATTGCAGGCAGTTCAAAGAAGGCTCCAGTTCGTTATGTTTTTGGACAGGGGTTTCAATTGAAAATGTTGGAATTGTTGGTTATGTTTTAGTTGTTTATAGACAGGTTCAACTTCAATTTTTCGTTTCTATTCCTTTCGCACAAGTCGATTGGAATAGACAGCCAACACATTTTGTACAACGATACACTCATTTCGTTAGACATAAACATTTTCTGTTTTCAGTTTCCATTCATAGTGATAGGTGGGTCGCATTCGTTGACGCAAATCCTCTCATCCAGGTCTTCATTGTAAGACATAGTCTCAATTCGACCGATTATTTGGCAGTTTTCGTCTATGACATGAATTGATTGACGAAAGGCGGCGACTCCTGCGGGACCAGCACGAGCCGAAGACACCGCAGACGAGCTTGCGAGTTGAGGAGGAGATAATTTAATGAACCTCTGCTAAAAGCGGCCACGTCCTGTGCAAGTCCGGAAAGCGTCCGCCTTTTACGATAAGTGAATGACAAAAAGTGATGAATCCTATTTTTATCTTTCTCAAAAACTACATTTTTGGTAAGATAGGGAAAAAGATTTGAAGAGGGTTCAATGATGACACCAATTACCGACACGTTCCAACGACCTTTACGAGATTTGCGAATTTCCGTAACAGATCGATGCAATTTTCGCTGTGTATACTGTATGCCAAAAGAAGTTTTTGGCACCAATTACCCTTTTTTAAAGAAGGAAGAACAGTTGACATTAGAAGAATGGAGTCGACTGGTTCGCGTTTTTGCTTCAATAGGCGTGCAAAAGGTGCGGATTACGGGTGGCGAACCTTTATTATGGAGCGATTTGCCATCGTTAATAAGCCGTATTCGTCACGATACAGAAATACGGGATATTTCTTTAACGACCAATGGTGTTTTTCTACCGAAAATGGTAAAACAATTAAAAAATGCTGGCCTAAATCGCGTCAATATAAGTTTAGACGCGCTTGATCCAAAAACGTTTCTCAAAATGAACGGAGGAATATTGAACGTTCATCATGTGTTAGATGGAATCGAATCAGCGAAGGACGCGGACCTAATAGTGAAAGTCAACATGGTTGTGTTAAAAGGGGTTAACGAACATGAAGTCTTGCCTATGGCATCGTATTTCAAAGATAGAGGCATTACTCTCCGATTTATCGAATTTATGGACGTCGGGAACACAAATGACTGGACGGAAGGAAAAGTGATGTCCACAACCGACATTTATAAAACGATACACCAGTCCATGCCTTTAAAGCCGCTTGAAGCATCGTATTTTGGTGAGGTGGCAAAACGATATCAATACGTTGATTCTACAGCGGAAGTGGGGTTTATTTCCTCCATTACAAATCCGTTTTGCACATCGTGTACACGTGCTCGCATATCTTCTGACGGTCAGCTTTACACATGTTTATTTGCTTCCAAAGGGGTGAAGATGAAAGAGTGGTTACGTAGCGGGATATCCGACGAGGAACTGAGTAGCCGAGTTAAAGCGGTATGGGAAAAGCGTGCTGACCAATATTCCAATGAGCGTAACCGCATAGACAAGAAAGCAAAAATTGAAATGTCTTATATTGGTGGATAAAAATGCTGAAGGCACTCCTTCAGTTTTTTTGTTGTTACAGAAGGTTTAAGTTCAATAAAGTGTTAACGTATTCTCTTTACAGTTTTTTTGGGGTGTCTAGCTCCAAGCGCCATCAGCTCGGGTCGCTTCGGCCCTGCTGTGGCGACGGAAGCCTCCTTGCAGGTTCTCCAGTGCTCTTTGCCTAAGGACTTGCACTTTGCGCTTTTTCTGTGAAAATAAAAATTACCTATGAGCTGAATGATCGATCATGATAGGTAGATGGTAGAAAGGAAACCTCGGGGAGAATAAATTTTCATGTACGGGGTGTGAGTGTAAAAGCATGTATGTTTCTTATTGCGAACGTTATTCAACCCCGCATTACGAATTGCGTGTTACCGAAAACTTTTAACGCTTTGAGCAAATCAGAAAGTCGTATTATATGACTAAAACATATGCATAATCTAGAAACCGTATAGGAATGAGATTCTTCCTTTTCACGACGTTCCTTTCATTTGTTTATGAAAAATATGAGAACGTTTACATTTTATCTTTTCTTTCGTGTAAAAAGATAGTAATATAATAGTAGTGTAGAAATTTTGAATTTTAAGATATTTATTTTTAGTAGAGAGGCGATGGATATGAGGACTTCCTTTTCTCAAGAAGAATTAGATAGAGCGATGACCTTGTTCCATGTTTTTGCACGTGCGTTTAAAAGTATTTCTGAACATTCGATACGTGATAGTAAGGAGCATGGATTCAACCCGACAGAATTTGCGGTACTGGAACTTCTTTATACAAAAGGACCACAAAAGCTTCAGCAAATTGGTTCTCGCTTATTGTTAGTCAGCGGAAACGTCACGTATGTCATCGATAAGTTGGAGCGAAATGGCTACATTTATCGAGAGCAGGATGTGAAAGATAAACGTTCGGTATATGCTCATTTAACGGACAAAGGAAAATTGTATTTAGATGAAATTTACCCGATTCATGCGATGCGCATGGCACGTGCCTTTTCTGGCTTAACCGAGGTAGAACAGGAACAATTAATGGCTCTTTTGAAAAAAGCTGGCGTACATAGTCAACATTTAATCTTTCGTTAACGAAAAAAAGCTGATTCAAAGTCTGATGTCAGATTCCATTAAAATGGAGAATGGCTGAGACGAATCAGCTTTTTTGTTTTTATTCCTCTCCTTTCATACATTTTGTCGACGCCGGTCATAATACGTACAAACTGACCGACCGCAAGTCAACAACTTCAAATGTAGTTAACAGGTGACATGAATTTGTAAAAAAATGTTCAAATCTTAACGATTAATTTTCTTGAAAAAAGATGCACCATTCTTTATAGTTAAAATGTAATTGACCGTTAGTCGACTATATTTATTAAGGGATTGAAAGTGTACGGGTCAAAAATTCGACCAAGAAGTCAAAGTGAGGAGAGACTGTTCATGAGATTAAGTCGTTTTTCGATACGAAGACCGGTTTTTACCTTCGTTTCGATGGTATTAGTGCTCATTTTAGGAGCTGTATCGTTTTTAAACATACCGATTAAATTAATCCCAGAAATTAATCCACCGATCGGGGTGGTTGTCACAAATTATAGTGGGGCTAGTCCGACAGAAGTAGTAGAAAAAGTGTCAAAGCCTTTAGAAGAGTCGCTGTCGACTATAGAAGGGTTAGATGCAATTTCTTCGACTTCTCAAGAAGGAGCAAGTCTAGTGTTGCTTCAATTTTCCTGGGCAACAAGTATTGATGATGTTCAAGATGAAATTGTGAGCAATATGAAATCAGTACCGCTTCCAGATGAAGCGAGCGAGCCGCGGTTTATGAAGTTTGACCCGGCACAGTTTCCAATTATCCAGCTTTCGTTAACGTCTTCTGATAGTCAAGAAGCGCTTCAACAACTTGCAGAAGAATTGAAAGAGGAATTAACAAAAACAGAAGGGGTAGCCAGCGTTAATCTTTCTGGATTAACAACCGAAGAAGTAAAAGTATCCCTCAACCAAGAAGCGTTAAAGAAATATCAGTTAAGTCAATCGGATGTTGTAGATCTGATTAGTGCGAATGCAACGTCTTTACCGGGTAGCCCGATTGAAACAGATGGTCTCCACTTAACAACACGTGTCATCAGCACAATTGATTCTGTGGAGACGTTACAAAACTTATCTATGGGCGTCAACCCAACGAACGGTGAACAAATTAAGTTGAAGGATTTAGCAGATGTCGCAATTTCAGAAAAAGAATCTGAAACGATCACACGTACTAATGATGAACCTTCGATTTTAATTAATGTTCTACAACAATCGGACGCAAATACGGCAGACGTTTCCGAGGCGTTCCAAAAAAAGCTTGACGAAGTATTAGATGAAAATGAAAAATACGATTCCATCGAAGTGGATTTACTTTTCGATCAGGGCGAATATATCAAAAAAGCTATCGGAAATATGTTAAACACCTTAATTTTAGGTGGAACGTTTGCGATGATTGTGCTGTTTTTATTTTTACGTAATGTGAAAAGCCCGCTCATTATCGGAATTGCGATTCCGTATTCCGTTATTGTCACATTCGTTCTTATGTATTTTTCCGATTTCACATTAAATATTATGACGCTTGGTGGTTTGGCGCTCGGAATTGGAATGTTAGTCGACAATGCCATCGTTGTGATTGAAAACATTTACCGTCACTTATCCATGGGGAAAGATCCGAAAAAAGCGGCCTATGAAGGAGCAAAAGAAATGGGGCCGGCAATTATTGCGTCGACATTTACGACAATTGCCGTTTTCTTACCGGTTGTCTTTATTACAGGAATCATTGGTGACCTCTTTACAGAGTTCTCGCTAACGATTGCTTTCAGTTTATTCGCTTCCCTATTTGTGGCTCTTACGGTCGTTCCGATGCTCGCAAGCATTTGGTTGAAAAAGCCGCGGAAAAATATCGAAAAAGAACGACAGGAATCCTCGTTTCAAAAATCATTGCAACGCTCTATTAAATGGGCGTTACGGAATCGCGCAGCCGTTATTACGATGGCACTTGTCTTATTTGGAACAAGTATTTTCGGTTTCTTTAAAGTAGGAGCGGTCTTTTTACCGGCAACGGATGAAGGGTATTTCGCTATTGATGTAACACTTGAAAACGGTACGGCGCTTTCGGAAACGACCAAAGTCGTTGAAAGCATTGAAGAAGTGTTGCGAGATCAAGAAGATGTTGATGTGTATGTAAGCTTAATTGGTTCGACACAAGAAGAAGCTTTTCGTGGAACAGCCAATACGAATATTGCACAAATCTATGTAAATATGGTTCCGTTTGAAGAACGAGAACAATCGACGTTTGACTTTGTAGATGATATTAAAAAAGAAGTTGAAAAAGCAGCTGAACGAGCAAATGAACAAGCGGAAGTTTCTTTCAATCTTCAATCATCTACTGGTTCTGAGCCGAATACGTTAACGTTCAATGTGAAAGATAGTGATGAAAAACGCTTAAAAGAAAGTGTGGACCAAATTCAAGAAGCACTTCGTGAACTCGATAATGTCAATGAAGTGACAAACGATTTAGCGGAGAAAATTGAAGAGCTTCAAATTACGGTAGATCGTGAAAAAGCCTTCAATAACGGCCTTACACCTATTCAAGTTGGAATGGTCGTCAATAACGCGACACGCGGAATCGATGCGTTCCAAATGACGAATGAAGAAGATGGCGAGCTTTACATGGTAAATGTCGCGTATAAAGATGATGTCACTCAGGATATTGAATCGCTCAAGTCGCTCTTAATTAAAAAGCCAAACGGCGAATTCGTTCAATTAAAAGATGTGGCGACAATTGAACGAGGAGAAGGGCCGGTTGAAATTGTTCGGATAGATAAGCAACCAGCCGTTCAGTTTACATTAAAATATTCCAATGACACGAATTTAGGAGCGATTTCACAAAAAGTTGACGAAAAAATCGACGAGCTAGAACTGCCAACTGAAACAGACATTTCCTTCGGTGGCGATCGCGAATTGTTAGAATCATCAATGGATGACATGGTGCTTGCTTTCGTTCTTGCAATTGTCTTCATTTACTTAGTGATGGCTGCTCAATTCGAGTCCTTTAAGTACCCATTCGTTATTATGTTTACGGTGCCATTAATGATTATTGGGGTCGGCTTAACTTTATTTGCGTTCCAAACGCCAATTAGTATTACGGTAGTCATTGGTTTAATTGTCTTAGCGGGTATCGTTGTTAATAACGCTATCGTTATTGTAGATTACATCAATCAATTGAAGCGACGTGGTATGAAGTCGTACGATGCCATCGTCGAAGCCGTAAAGGTGAGAATTCGACCAGTATTAATGACAGCATTCACGACGATTCTTGGATTATTGCCGCTTGCCATTGGCATGGGAGAAGGATCCGAAGTGAACCAGCCGATGGGCTTAACCGTTATCGGTGGATTAATCTCCAGTACGTTCTTAACGTTGTTTGTCATTCCGGTTATTTATAGCTTGTTTGACAAAGAGACGAGACGACTAAACAAAAAATATGCGACACCAGACGGACAGCTCATTCCAGCTTATTTACTCGATGAAAAAGTGGAGCGTGAAGAAGAACAGCCTTCTCGCGTTCCAGCTCATCGTCCGAACGAGTACAAAAAAGAAGAGTTAGCGGCGATGCTTGAGCAGTTGCTTTCCATGGTCAAAGATGATGATAAAAAGGATGATAAATCGTAATACATGAAGGAGGGGAGCCGCTTGGCTTCCCCTTTCTTTAAAGGAATGATGAATATGAGTGAGAAGAAAACAATCATTTTAGAAGGGGCAATGGAGCTATTTTCGAAAAAAGGATTCAATCAAACATCGATGCAAGAGATTGCCGACCATTTAGGAATCGCTAAAGGCTCCATTTATCACTATTTTAAATCGAAAGACCAAATTCTCTTGGAGATAATTTGGCATTATTACGAGGTCATTTCAACAAAGATGAAAATAATAGAAGAAGACCCAGCTTTAACGGAGAGGCAGAAGTTTTTTGAACAACTTCGCCTTTCCCTTTCCGTTTTCGTCGAAAATCGTGAATTTATTCTCGTCAATATGAAAGAAACATTTCAATTTAAAACGGACATTGAAGCGATTTTCCACCGTATGAGAAAAGAAATCATGCACTGGTTAGAATTGAAGCTTCTATCCGTATACGGAGAGAAAGCTAGACCATATGTTTATGACTTAGTCGTCTCTTTAAAAGGATTTGCGCATGAATATATGAGTCTAATTTTTTTAGATCAAATCCAAGTAGACATTACGCGCCTTACTCATCATTTACTCACGCAATGTGATGTGTTAGTGGAAGGATATATGAAAAACGAAAATCCACTACTAGTGAAAGAAATGTTTCAAAAAAATACATTTCCACTCGATGAAGTCGAGAGGATCATTCAACAACTTGAATCGAATTGTAAAGAGAATGAAATGGTCCTCGAGATTTTACCCATCTTCGAACAAGAGTGGAAAAAATGGAAAGTCCATCAAACAAATAAATCAAAAATCATCTTAAAATCCCTTTTCCTTCATTTGATGAACGAGCTGAATGAACAAGAAAAAGAAGTGAACGAGTTAAAGCGAATGCTCGATGACGTGTTGTAAACCTGGGTTAAAAAGATTTCTCACCTCATCATTTGTAGCAAATGCCCAATGGTTGAATACAATGGGAAAGAAATTGCGACTATGAGGAGGAAACTTTCAGTATGCAACCGTATTATCCACAAATGATGATGCCACAAGGAAATATGATGGACCCACAAGGACAAATGGCACCGCACGGAAACATGATGGATGCCCAAGGTCAAATGATGATGCCCCACGGAAACATGATGGACGCTCAAGGTCAAATGATGATGCCACACGGGAACATGATGGACGCCCAGGGTCAAATGATGATGCCGCACGGAAATATGATGGATGCCCAAGGTCAAATGATGATGCCGCATGGAAACATGATGGACCCTAATGCCCAAATGATGCCAAATGGAAATGTGATGGATATGTATGCACACGCAAATGCCAATCACCCTATGATGCCGCAAATGCAGCAACCGGTGGCAAATAATATGCATATGGACCCAACAATGACTGCACCGGTACAAGGCGGAAAAGACATGAACCCGAAAGAGCTTGAAAGCTTTTGCAAAAAACATAAATATTACTATGTCATGATGGAGCTTAAAGACGGTAACAGAGTTGAAGGGATTATCGATAAAATCGACCACGATCGCGTCTTTATACTCATCCCAATTGGAGAAGATGAAGACCAACATCGCCAATATGGATATGGCGGATACCCATATGGTTACGGATACGGATACGGCTACCCAAGGCGCTTCCGTCGCTTCCGTCGCTACGGCTTCCCATTTGGCGGAATCTCAGCCTTTTTCTTCCCGTTCTTTTATTAAGGAATAGGGTGGTTGAGGAACTGATGAATAAACCAGTGAAAGTGATGAACAAGTCACCGGAACTGATGAATAAACTAGTGAAAGTGATGAATAAGTCGCCAGAACTGATGAATAAAACAGTGAAAGTGATGAACAAGTCACCGGAACTGATGAATAAATCAGAGAAAGTGATGAATAAGTCGCCAGAACTGATGAATAAAACAGAGAAAGTGATGAATAAGTTGCCAGAACTGATGAATAAATCAGAGAAAGTGATGAATAAGTCACCGGAACTAATGAATAAATCAGAGAAAGTGATGAATAAGTCGCCAGAACTGATGAATAAATCAGAGAAAGTGATGAATAAGTCGCCAGAACTGATGAATAAATCAGAGAAAGTGATGAACAAGTCACCGGAACTGATGAATAAACTAGTGAAAGTGATGAACAAGTCACCGGAACTGATGAATAAACTAGTGAAAGTGATGAATAAGTCGCCAGAACTGATGAATAAAACAGTGAAAGTGATGAACAAGTCACCGGAACTGATGAATAAATCAGAGAAAGTGACGAAAAAGTCGCCGGAACTGATGAATAAATCAGAGAAAGTGATGAATAAGTCACCGGAACTGATGAATAAATCAGTACCAAACCACTCCGTACACACGGAAACAAAAAGCAGCACCTCTCCAATATCACGGAGAGGGCTGCTTTATTTTTGTACAGAAAGTTTAAGTTCAATAAAGTGTTAAAGCATTCTTTTTACAGTTTTTTTGGTGTCTAGCTCCAAGCGCCTTTCGCCTAAGGACTTGCGCTTTGCACTTTTCTTACTTCCATACCTTATTTCCATAACTAACTGCAAAGCCGAAATGCTCCCCATTAGTACGAAAATGGTTGTCAATGTTTTCTCCTTTACCAAAAATTTTTCAATTCCTTTTCGAGATCTCCGCTTCATTCGATCTTCTTAATATGTTCAATGATTTCATGTACGACGTCGTCTTGGCCGTTTTGAAAAAATGTTTGCATCGGACAAGGGGCAGCTTCCATTCGCTTCATTACGGCTTCCATGGTCATCGTCTCTGGTCGTAAGGAATCGTTTATTTCCTCCCAGTAAAGGGGAGCGGCAACGGTGCCTTCTTCAGTTCCACGAACAGAATAAGGGGCGATGATTGTTTTCCCTTCAGCATGTTGAATATAGTCTACATACAGGCGGTCACCACGATTTTTCTTAAGTCGTTCCGTCGTAAAAAGATCGGGGAAGCGTTCAACTAAATACCGAGCGAAAAAGGACGTGAAAATTCTCGTTTCGTCATAGGTAAGCTTATTTTTAGTTAATGGGATGTGAAGTTGAATGCCTTTATTCCCGGAAAGCTTTGGATACGCTTGAACGTGAAACGTATCGAAGCACGCCTTTAATTCAAGTGCAGCTTTGATGGCTAAATGAAAAAATGCTCGATTAGGTGGGTCTAAATCAAAGACAATTTCACGTGGCTTTTCGGTGTCAAATGGATTGAACGGAATGTGAAACTCGATTGCGAGCTGATTTCCTAACCACATCAACGTGGAGAAATTGTTGCAATGAATATAGGAAATTCCCTCGTGCGTCACCGTTTGAATAAATGCAGGTGCATAGTCTGGACAGTTTTTTTGAAAAAATGCCTCCCCATATAGACCGTGCGGATAGCGGACGACCGTTAAGAGGCGCTTTTGTAAAAAGGGTAAAAACCGCGGTGCGACCTTCACAAGGTATTGTAAGTAATCCTCCTTTTGAATGGCTGTTTCCTTCCAAAGTGGTTTTTGTAAATGCGTAAAGCTAACGTCAGGATGAAGCCATCTTTCCGAAAGTAAAAGTTGAAAAAGTGAGCATTCCTCAATCGATGATTCAAACGAAAAGGAATGGAAAGACGGCTCACGCAACTGTCCAAAAGAAAAAGATAAAAATTGGAGTTGAATACAAATGGACGGAGGTATTTCCCATAAAGCACCATTTTTTTTGCCGTTTTGTTTTATAATGGTGATAAGTGCATTGCGTTCGGATGATGAAAGTCCATGTGTGAATGTTCCAACGGTAATCCAATCGTGTTGTTGATGAACAGCTACGTGAAAGTATCCATTCGACTCATCGAATGAAACAATCACAAACTTCGCTTTTCGATAATTTTTCATTTTGAGCCATTGCTTCGTTCGGCTTCCTTTAGCGTATTGGCTCGTTCGTTGTTTCGCCAAAATCCCTTCTCCTTCATGAATGACGACCTGCTTCCAACATGTATCAAAGTCTTTCGTCGATTCAATGAGGTGTATACGATTTCCATCATGGGGACATACCTTTAAAGGGAGATGACAATTAGTAAATAGTTCTACGAGAAGGCTTCGTCGCTCCCCGTACGAAAGGGATGTCATGTCGTTTCCATTTAAGGTTAACAAGTCAAAGCAGACGAATGAACAAGGGGTATGAGCTACAGCATCGACTATTTTTTCTTGAGAACGGAGCTTCCCTCTTCTTTGAACGGCATCGAAGTCCGATTTGTATTCATTTTCAAGGGCGACAATTTCACCATCGAGAACAAGAGGGGTAAAAGGAGCAAACTGCTCCCAGTTTCGTTCTACATACGAGATGAGCTCTGGAAATTGGACGGTTAAGTCGCGCTCATTGCGACTTGTCATTTGAATGGAGTCCTCGGTTATCAAAAAGATGGCCCGAAAGCCATCGTATTTCACTTCATAGAACCACTCATCGTTAATTGGAACTTCCAATGTCAATGTTGGAATCATCGGCTTCAAGTGCTTCACCTCTTGTTCGTGATTAACGTTTTCGTATAAGGAGGAAAAGAACAGTGAAAAAAGCGGTTTTTCTCGATCGTGATGGTGTGATTAATGAAGTGCTATCCGATCGTGTCAAATACGTCAATCATCCATCACAGTTTTATTTGTTAGATGGTGTGGGGGAAGCCATTCGTTTATTGAATGAACAAAACTTTGAAGTATTTGTCGTCACCAATCAAGGTGGTGTCGGACTAGGCTTCATGACGGAACAACGATTAATTGATATTCATGAGAAAATGAAACGAGATATTGCGACGTTCGGCGGACAGATTCGAGACATTTCGTACTGCATTCATAAGCCGAAAGAGGGCTGTTTATGCCGCAAACCAGGTTCCAAAATGATAACGGATTTAGCAGAAAAATACGAGATCGATTTAACGAAAAGCTTCATGGTTGGCGATCGAGATGTGGATATTTTAGCTGGAAAAAAAGCTGGAGTGGTAACCATCCTTGTCGGTGATGAAACGGTCGACCATGCAGATTACCACTTTCCATCATTACTTGACGCAGCAAATTGGCTCGTCAACAATGGTTAAGCTTTTTTGCGAACGGTTTTCGCTTTTTTCTTTTCAGTTGCTTTCGGTGAAGTCTCTTGCTTTTTCGTACGTTCAATACTGGCTTGAAGGGCGCTCATTAAGTCTACGACATTTTCTCTCGGACGCTCTTCAATGGCCTTCCCTTCGTTTCGATTGATTTTCTCATCAATTTTTTGCTGGAGGGCTTCACGATAGTCATCATGGTAATTCTCTGGGTTAAACGTCGTTGTGAGTTGTTCTATGAGCATCATCGCTGTGTTTAGCTCTTTTTCTTGAATGTCAACCTCTTCTGGTAAACTTGGCACATGCTTGACACTTCTGACTTCATCAGGATAATGAATGGTTTCCATTACGAGGCAGTTCTCGTACACGCGAACGACGGCAAGTTGTCGCTTCGAGCGAATGGTGATTTCTGCAATACCAATTTTACCGGACTTCTCTAAGGCACTTCGAAGTAAGGCATACGCCTTTAACCCATTTTCCCCAGGCCCCATGAAATACGAGCGATGAAAGTAAATCGGATCAATTTCCGTTAAATCGACGAAGTCTTTAATTTCCACTGTTTTTTCTGCATGTTCGTCCTTTAATTCTTGAAGTTCTTCATCGGACAACACGACAAATTTTCCTTTTACATACTCGAATCCTTTCACAATCTCTTCGTTTGAGATCGTTTCATCACAATGAGGGCATTTTTTTTCATATTGAATCGGGGTATGGCATTTTTTATGTAGCTGGCGTAACTTAATATCTTTATCTTCTGTCGCAGAAAACAATTTAATCGGAATGTTGACGAGCCCAAACTGGATCGAGCCTTTCCACATCGTATGCATGATGAATCCCTTCTTTCGTCAATGTCAACTTTTTTATAGTATGAAAAAGAGGACGAAAGAACATGATTGGTAAAAAAAGCAAACCGCTACGAAACGGTTTGCTGTAGAAAAATAATGATGATACCTAATGCCCACACATAAATAGCGAAAAGCTTTAAGCTATAACGTTTCACGAATTGAATCATCCACTTTACGGCTAAATAACCGAAAATCGCAGAGGAGACCGTCGCGAAGAAAAGAGAATGAAGGGAGATTTGGCTCGCATGCCCTTCCAATAAATCAGCCGTTTGGAGCGAGACGGCGCCGAAAATGACGGGGATGGACAGCAAAAACGAAAAGTATGCCGCGGCTTCTTTTTCCACACGGCAAAATAATGCTCCAGCTATTGTCAAACCGGAACGTGAGATGGCTGGGAAAATAGCGAGCGCTTGAAAGCAACCAATTACAAAGGAATCTTTCACCGTAATGTCCGCTAATCTTTTCGCACCATTTTTCATGTTATCTGCCCACCATAACATCGCTCCAGTCACTAAAAACTCCCAACCGATGGTGACTCCTGATTTTGAAATCGAATCAAAAAAGTCCGCAAACAAAAGGCCGACGATAATAGCTGGGATGGAACCGACAAAAAGAAGTAGCGTAAGCTTTGAAAACGGGCGTCGAAGTAATGAAAATAAAATGTCTTTGTAAAAAACGAGCAACGCAATAAGCGTCCCCATATGTAACATCGTATCAAGAAATAATCCTGCATCCTTGAGCCCTAACAATACTCTTCCTAAATATAAATGTCCAGTACTACTAATCGGTAAAAACTCCGTTAACCCTTGAATAAATCCAAGAATGATGGCTTCGAGCAAATCCATGTTGTCGTCACCTCTTTAGCAAAAATTAGACAAGGTATAACTAACGTATGAAAGATGAGTGGAATTAGAACAGCGACTTGTACATATGTTGTACAAACAAGAGGAATGAGGAGAATTAGATGGAAGCGATAATCGATTGGCTGATCAATGAGATGAAAGACCTTTCGTATATGGGCATCATTTTAGCTTTGACGATTGAAATTGTCCCAGGTGAGCTTGTGTTACCTTTAGTGGGGTATTGGGTATATACAGGAGAGATGTCCTTCTTTTGGGCGGTTGTTGCAGGGGTTATCGGTGGGACGACAGGTCCTCTTACGTTGTATGCACTCGGTTATTATGCCGGACGACCATTTTTAGAGAAGTATGGAAAGTGGATGTTCATCTCCCCAAAAACGCTCGCAAAATCCGATCAATTTTTCGAAAAGCATGGAGCGTTCGTTGCATTTTCGGGGCGTTTTCTACCAGGTGTGCGCAGTGCGATTTCCCTTCCTTGTGGGATGGGGAAAATGTCGATTTTCACATTCACTCTCTTTACGTTTGTGGCCATGATTCCCATCACCGTTTTATATATTTATTTAGGTTATACATTCGGAGGAAATATAAAAGAGATCGAACACTATTTAAATCAATGGTTTTGGCCGACGCTATTTTTTCTATTATTACTCTACATGGTATGGAATAAATGGCAGAAACGAAAGATTTCCATCATATCTTGGGGGGAATTTACAAAAAAATAATGGAAAAACTTTCATTTCTTCATTGACGAAACTTCAAATCTTAAATATAATAAAAGTAACATAATATATCGGCTTTCGGTAAAAGGGGAGTAGCGTTCAGAGTTTATCGCTCTGAAAACAAAGTCGTCATTTCATGGAGATTTCTCCATCGGCTTTGTTGGCATACATATGTCTAGCAAGACCTTTGCCCATCAGAGGCAGAGGTCTTTTTGTTTGTTCTTCTGTCCAGTTGGGTAAAAAAAGCCAATAAGATAGAAGGAGGATATTAAATGGACATTGCATTACTGTTAGAATACGGTTGGGTATTGCTTGTCTTAGTAGCATTAGAAGGAATTTTAGCAGCGGATAACGCACTCGTCATGGCGGTAATGGTCAAACATTTACCGGAAGAAAAAAGAAAAAAAGCTCTCTTTTACGGATTGGCAGGGGCGTTTATCTTCCGACTCGGATCGTTATTCATCATCTCGTTACTCGTTAATGTATGGCAAGTACAAGCAATTGGAGCTGCCTACTTAATCTTTATTTCTATTAATCATCTAATTAAACATCGACTCAAGAAAAATGAGAAGCTAAAAGAAGTGAATAAGCCTAAAAAAGAAAGTGGCTTTTGGATGACTGTATTAAAGGTAGAATTAGCAGATATCGCGTTTGCGATTGACTCCATTCTTGCAGCTGTTGCCCTTGCGGTGACATTACCTGAAACGTCATTGCCTCAGATTGGAAGCATGGACGGCGGACAATTTATCGTCATCTTTTTAGGTGGATTCATCGGTGTTATCATGATGCGATTTGCTGCTACTGCATTCGTCAAGTTGTTAAAAAAGCGACCAAATCTCGAAACGACAGCTTTCTTAATCGTCGGTTGGGTCGGGGTCAAACTCGCTATGCATACCTTTGCTCACCCGGATATCGCTCTAATCTCCAGCCACTTTATCCACTCGGCTGTATGGAAAATGATTTTCTGGGGTGTATTATTAACGATTGCTGTTGTCGGCTGGATTACTTCAAAAGAAAAGCAATCAAAAGAAGAAATCAACGTCTATCGGAAAGCAGAATAACGGGAAACCCGCAAAAACGCGGGTTTCTTTTTTTGGTGTCACAGAAAGTTTAAGTTCAGTAAAGTGTTAAAGTATTCTCTTTACCGTTTTTTTGGTGTCTAGCTCCAAGTGCCATCAGCTCGGGTCGCTTCGGCCATGCTGTAGTCTCCTCGCAGGTCCTCCAGCGCCCTTCGCCTAAGGACTTGCGCTTTGCGCTTTTATTATTGGCTGTTTCCTCTTTCAGAAGTGATGCAAAGTTCGGCTACGATAATTTTTGTAAAGGAAATGTAAAATAAGAGGATTTATCCCCCAATAAATTTGCGTATCCATCGAATGGTTTAAGTGAACTGGCCAGTTCAAAGGACGAAAAGATTCCAAAACCGCTAATTTTGTATTGGTTTCGTAATATTTTTGGATATTCACTTCACTTTTTCCAAAAGTTTCTTTGCTAGATTGCGAGAAATTCGCTATTATAATCGAAGTAGGCTAGGGAGAAGTCGAGGTGAAACCACTTGTTAAGCCTTTTCTTTAAAATAAAAAAAGAGACAACATTAGAAGATCTCGTTTTTGAGATGCAAAAAGGGAATGTAGAACTTCGAAATGAAACGATAGAAAAATATAAACCTTTTATCGCCAAAACGGTATCTTCTGTTTGTAAACGATTTATTGATGAACGTGATGATGAATTCAGTGTCGGGCTTATCGCTTTTAACGAAGCCATCGATAAATATTCAGCCGATAAAGGCAGCTCATTATTGGCGTTTGCCGAATTAATTATAAAGAGAAAAGTCATTGATTATATTCGAAAAGAAGCACGCATGAGTCGAACGTTGCAATGGGACCCGGTAACGGACGAGGAAGAAGAGGGGCCACAAAGCAAAATTGAAGCGGATTTATCCATTGAGGAACATCAGAAGCTACTTGAACAAGAGCATCGAAAAGAAGAAATATTGTATTATCGCCAAGTCTTAAGTGATTTCGGGTTGTCATTTGATGAATTAATTGAACAATCCCCTAAACATATGGATGCGCGGCAAAATGCGATGAAAGTAGCGAAAACGTTAATCGAAGATAAAACATTAAAAGAGGTCTTTTTTCAAAAAAAGCGATTACCTATAAAACAGCTTGAAAAAAGGGTTGAGGTAAGTCGAAAAACGATTGAGCGAAATCGAAAATATATTATGGCCATGGCTATTATTTTAAGCGGTGATTACGTCTATTTACGAGATTACATTAAAGGGGTGCTTCAATCGTGAAAAAAGGGGTCGTCATAGAGGTCAATGAACGGTACGTTACTTTATTAACCCCGGACGGCCAGTTTTTGAAAACTGAAAATGTCGGGGGTACCTACGAATTAGGGGAAGAGATGGCTTTTTTTCCTTCTGCAGAAATGTCGCGAGTAGAGCGGAAGTCTAACCGAGCTTTTTGGAAAACATGGAAGATGAGAGCGAGCGTTGCCATAGCTTTTGTTCTCTTATTGTTCTTTACCGTACCAAACTTTTATCAACAAGATGTTTATGCGTATATGACCATTGATATTAATCCGAGCTTTGAGCTTGAACTAGATGAAGAATTGCATGTGCTAAAGATTGAACCGTTAAATGACGAAGCACATTCGGTCTTGTTACGAATTGAAAATTGGAAAGATCAACCGATTAAAGAAGTAACCAATCAAATTATTGCTGAAACCGAAGCGGCTGGTTATCTTCAAAACGAACAAGAAATCTTCATTTCTACGGTTGTGGCCGACGTAGAAGATGCGACCGAAGAAGCCATTGAAGAAGAATTAGAAGAAATGAAAGAAGAACTTACCGAAAAAGATATAGTCGTCACGACGGTTCAATCAGACATCGAAACACGAAAAAAAGCAAAAGAAGAGGGCGTATCCACTGGTCACTACTTACGCGAGAAAATGGAAAAAGATGCAGCAAAACAGACTGAAACACCTTCCGTTGAACAAAAACAAAAAGTCGATCAACAGTCTTCAAACGACAAGGAAACGACGGAAAACATGAAAAACGACACAGCACCGAATGACAAAAAAGTAGAAGCCGAACAAAAACAAGTTGAAAAACAACAACAAAAAGAAGAGAAAAAAGAACAAAAAGAAGCCAAAAAAATAGAAAAAGAAGAACAGAAGCAAGCGAAAAAAGAAGAAAAAGAACTGGAAAAGCAACTGAAAGAAGAGCAGAAAGAACGACAAAAACAAATAAAAGAACAACTGAAAGAAGAAAAGAAGCGATTACAAGAAGAATGGAAGGAAACAAAGAAAGAATTAAAAGAAACGTTCGAGCATCTTGAAAACAAAAATCAGCTTGAACAGCTAGAAAAAGAGTGGGAACGAGTAAAGGGCCATTCCTATGAGGATTTATACCAATTCATTTCTAATTATTCTTTTGATTAAGGGTTACAAAAAGAGCGCAATATTGCGTTCTTTTTTTATTGTTACAGAAAGTTTAAGTTCAATAAAGTGTTAAAGTATTCTCTTTACCTTTTTTTTGGTGTCTAGGGCAAAGCGCCATCAGCTCGGGTTGCTTCGGCCCTGCTGTAGTCTCCTCGCAGGTCCTCCAGCGCCCTTCGCCTAAGGACTTGCGCTTTGCGCTTTTCTTCATCTTAGCCGTCTCTCGTCCGCCTTTTTGTTCTCATATGAAAAAGGTGTCCTATACAGACACCTTTTCGTTCGTTATGACTGTGGATTTTGATTTAGTTGGGCCTGAGCTTGTGCGACGAGGCGTTTCGTCATTTCACCGCCGACTGATCCGTTTGCACGAGAAACGGTGTCAGAGCTTAAATGAACGCCAAATTCTTGAGCGATTTCCGCTTTAAATTGATCTAACGCTTGCTCAATCCCAGGAACTAATAATTGATTACGTGAAGCCATCTCTGTCAACTCCCTTTCTAAGCTTTTAGTCCATTTATATGAAAGATTTCAACGGGACATCTTGATAGTAAATATATTGTTCCGATGTATTCATAGTATGAGTCGACGAGATGTTTCCATCCATGTAATATATGGCACTTATTTAATAATGGTATTCGCATACGTTAACGTTCTTAGCTGCAAATGAAACGATAAAACAGACATAACGGTCACGACTAAAATATGTGAAATGACTTTACGGTCTGTTTCTTTAATGGGCAAAGCGTGTTCGGTCACACGTTTCACTTCTTCTTCAATCATGTGTTCAAGTGAAGAAGCTTTGGATATATGTATCGAACCGAATCCAATGTTTTCAAGCGTCTTCGCATACAGTTGAAAGAATTGGAGTGGGCTAATGAGATCATCGCTACGATCGGATAATGTATTAAACACTTTCGTTAACATTTGACGAATTGTTTCAAAGTCGAATACAGCTTTTAAGTCCTTTACAATAAACAATAGAGCCGTTTGCTCAATCGAATATTTCTTCCCAAACTCCGGTGACCCAATTAACTCCTTAATGTCACGTTTAATCCAGTTTTGAATGGAAGTAGATTTCAACGACGTCAGCTCACAAATCGTTGACAACGTGACAATTTCATTGGTGGATAATCCAAAGTCTTTCTTTCCTTTTCTTTTTTCAAATTTATATAAAAAGTCCGGGATGTCGTCCTCCATTTCCGGAGAAATGTTTGATTGAATAACGGCAATAGGCGACAAATCTTCATCGTTTTTTAAAGCATGTAAAAGTTGTGACATCGCCGTTCGTTTTAACAAAATCTTTCCCATAAAACACCTCAAACAGAACGTTCTTTTCCATATTATAATACAAGTTCAAATGAACTTGAAACGAAATTTGCGTTTTATTCTTTCTTTGGATAGCCAAAAACCTTTGCGTACACAATATGGATAGGAGGTGTTACTCTTGAAAGGTAAACGACTTTATAACGAACCGTCGGACTCTCCTTCATTTGTTTTGAAAACATCTTTAGATCCAAAATCACCCCTTGAAGAAAATCCGTACGTGAAGGCGAATGAAGAGGAAGCGAAAAAAGAAGAATTACAGGAGTTTTTCGATGATGGGAGTGTTTAAAGAAGCACTCCCTCTTTTAACTGTTGAAAAAAACATCTTTAAAATTACTAGATTTTTCTTTATAGTTAATAACGAGTATTACAACAAGGGACTAAGGATTGAAAAACATGATTGTAGAAGTTAAAAAACGACTGTATTCTTTATCACCAGCAAAATTAATCGTCACGTTTTATTTTTTAGCAGTTACTGTATCCTTTCTTTTACTCAGCTTACCATTTGCTAGGAAACCAGGAGTTGAATGGACATTTATTGATGCTTTGTTTACAGCAGTCAGCGCTGTTAGTGTGACCGGGTTAACCGTTGTCAACACAGCTGACACATTTAGCCTTCCAGGCGTTTTCATATTAGCCTTTGTCTTGCAATTTGGCGGGATTGGCATTATGACACTCGGGACATTTATTTGGATTTTATTTGGGAAAAAAATCGGCTTGCAAGAGCGTCGTTTAATTATGATGGATCAAAACCAATCAAAATTATCAGGCGTTGTGAATTTGTTAAAGCAGATTTTAGTGTTAGTATTAACGATTGAAATATTTGGAGCCATTATATTAGGTACATATTTTATGCAATATTTCCCAACGTGGCAGGAAGCGTATTTACACGGTTTTTTCGCGTCAGTGAGTGCAACGACGAACGGAGGGTTTGATATCACTGGTTCGTCGCTTGTTCCATTTGCGAATGATTATTTTGTTCAAATGGTAAATATTATTTTAATTACGCTCGGAGCGATTGGTTTTCCGGTTTTAATTGAAGTGAAAAACTACATTCGATCGAAGCAGATACAGGAGCGATACCGTTTTTCGTTATATACAAAGTTAACGACGGTTACGTTTTTTGGCTTAATGGTGTTTGGAACAGTCGGGATTATCGTATTGGAGTTTAATAAGTTTTTTGCCGATAAAGCATGGCATGAATCGTTTTTCTATGCATTATTCCAAGCAGCGACAACGAGAAGTGCGGGACTTTCCACGATGGATGTGAGCTTGTTTAGTCAAACAACACAGCTCCTCCTTTGCTTTTTAATGTTTATTGGTGCATCGCCGAGTTCAGTCGGGGGAGGAATACGGACGACGACGTTTGCAATCGTCTTACTGACCATGTTCCACTTTGCAAGGGGATCACGAACGGTCAAAGTGTTCCGCCGCGAGTTACATGAAGAAGACATGCGAAAAGCGCTCGTTGTTACATTAGTTGCGTTTATGATATGGTTCACGGCGGTCGTCTTTTTAACCATTACTGAATCGCATGACCTTATTGAAATTATGTTTGAAGTAAGCTCCGCATTCGGAACGGTAGGGTTATCGATGGGGATTACGCCAGATTTATCAACGGTCGGAAAAATCGTCATAATGATTTTAATGTTTATTGGGCGCGTTGGGATTTTGTCATTCTTATACTTACTCGGACGTCGAGAAGTAGAAGCAAATTATCATTATCCAAAAGAGCGCGTCATTATCGGTTAATATTGTTGAGCAGATGCATGTCTGCTCTTTTTTAACTAATTTCAATGGAAAATTATGTTATAATTTGTGAGAGAAAGGACATACATATCAGTTGTGCAAGAGGGGAGAGGTGCGACCGTGAAAATGAAAAACTTGTTGGTTTTTTTAACTGTAGTTTTGGTCTTGGTAGGTTGTTCGGAAAAAGTGAAGCCAGAAGACCGGTTTTCTGAATATGTAGAAAAGTGGAATGACCAGTCGTTTGCTGAGCTTTACGAATATTTGTCGACGGAAACGAAAAAAGACGTATCGAAAGAAGCGTTTGTGAATCGGTACGAATCGATTTATGGAGACATAAAGGTGGAAAACTTAAACGTATCGATTCCGACTCTTGATGAAGAAGTTAAACCGAATGAAGACGGAATTGTACTTCTTCCATTCGAAGTGTCCATGGATACGATTGCAGGGCCGATTACCTTCTCAAGTGAAGTACAATTAGTAGAAGAACGTGAAGAAGAAACAAATTGGTTTGTCAATTGGACACCACAAATGATTTTCCCTCAATTAGAAGAAGGAGATGAAATAGCGTTGCAGCCCATCTTACCCGAGCGAGGCTCAATCTATGCTCGAAACAATGAGCCGCTTGCTGTAAATGGGATGGTACTGGAAGTCGGGCTGAACCCGGGGAAATTAAAGGAGAATCGAGCTGAGCAAATCGAAAAACTAGCAGAACTTTTATCGATTTCAACGGAGAAGATTGAACAAAAATTAGCTCAGCCTTGGGTCACGGATGATACGAATGTTCCCATTACGACATTAAATCCAGATCATCTACCGACGGAACAGTTCATGGAAGACCTTCAGGCAATACAAGCCGCTCAGTGGCGTCAAGTACCAGGAAGACTGTACCCGCAAAATGAAACGACGGCACACCTAGTTGGTTATTTACGTGCGATTACCGCAGACGACTTAGAGAAACTAGCTGAAAAGGGATATAGTCAAAGTGAGAAAATTGGAGCAGTAGGGCTGGAATCGGTTTTTGAAGAAGAGTTACACGGTCAAACTGGCTGGAAACTGGTCGTGAAAGGAACGGATAAAGTCATCGCTGAAAAAGAACCGGTTAACGGAAATGATATTCATCTAACGGTTGACGTAACGGTACAACAACAATTAGCTAATCAATTAGCTTCAACAGTTGGAACAGCTGTCGCGTTTGACCCACAAACCGGTGAAACGTTGGCACTTGTTAGTTCGCCTACTTACGACCCGAATCGCATCGATACTGGGATTTCAACAGACGAGCGAAATGCCCGTTTCAACAAAGCCTATTCACCAGGGTCAACGATAAAGCCGATTATCGCAGCTATCGGCTTACAAGAAGGGGCGATGAAAGCGGATGAAGCCTTCACCATTGAAGGAGAAAAGTGGCGTCACGTAACGCGGCATTCTACAGCGGTTTCCAAAGTCTCGTTGAAGGAGGCACTTATTTACTCAGATAATATTTATTTTGCACAAGTGGCTGAAAAGATAGGTGCAGAAGCGTTAACCGAAGGACTAAAAGCGTTTGGGTTTGAGGAAGAAATGGGGGAAATCTTTACGTTTCCGACAACCAATTCTTCAATTAGCAATAACGGCATTCAATCTGATGCACTGCTTCTAGATACAGGGTACGGACAAGGTGAGTTATTGATTAGTCCTATTCAACTTGCCATCATGTATACAGCATTCGCAAACGACGGCTCAATCATCAAACCTGTTTTACGACAAGATGAAGAAATATCAGCCACTTGGAAAGATGGTGTCGTTACATCAGAACAAGTAGACATGATCGAAACGAACTTAATGGCTGTTGTCAACGATCCAAACGGAACCGCATATGATCCTTCCCTCTCCATTTCTATTGCCGGGAAAACAGGAACGGCCGAACTAAAACAAAACTTAAACGAATCCGGTCAAGAAAATGGTTGGTTTGTCGGCTACAATCGTGATAATCCAAGCATTGTCGTCGCCATGATGATCGAAGGAATCGAACAAAAGGGAATGACAAGTAAAGATGTAGCAACGAAAGTCAATGACGTGATTGAACAATATGTGAGAAAGTAAAAGAAGCCGACTTCCCGGCTTCTCAAATGGGCTGACAAGGTAAACCTCTGTCAGCTCTTTTTAATCAGCATGCTTTCCAACATCAAAGTTTGGGTGCATGAAGTGACCGTTTGTTTGTAGTGTTTCCTTTTCCACTAACTGACGATTTTCTGGTGTGTTCCACCCAATATCATTAGTCGGATGAACCCATTCGTCCCCTGACATAATGGCAGGGTCAATCTCATCACTCCAATGATTTAGTGGAGACTGCTCGGAATCGTAATCACTGTCCCCAATCATAACCCCATATTGATTTATAAACGGCTCCTCTAACTCCTTACCAGACGCCTCCCAATTTGGTGCATTCATTTGGTGTGGCAACGTATATGGAAAAGACGTACCTTTTTTCATCATTGATCACCTCATAATTAGTATGGACGACTTCTGTTTTACTTATCTTTTCCATGATTATGAAGGATTGGATTGATAAACATTAAAAGATGAAAGGAGGCGTTACACAATGAAGCGAAAAGTTGCACATGAACAAGCGAGAAAAAATAACATGACACCAAAAGAAAGCCTTCCTGACACGGAGTTTTCCGCAACATTTGATGCTGAAAACCCGATGAAGGGTGCCAATCGAAATTCAAAAAAAGGAAGAAAAGGGAGAGCCTAACGTGACCAAAAAAACAAACCACAGTAAAGATATCCAAAACCATAAAAAACCGACACACCAAAACCTATTAAATGAAGAATTCGGAACCGAACTAGGTGATTACAACGCCCATAAAATGATTGAAATCCTCCAAAAACAACAAAAAGATGACAAATGTTAAAAATTCATGAATAAAAAAACAAAATGGAAGAAAAATAGTAATGCATGATATAAAACCTTCACATCCACGGTCAAAACATCATATCATGCATTACCTTCATCGATGTGCCTGCTACAAATATGTAGTGGGCATTTATTTTTTACATAATGGAATGCAGCACGCTCAATAAGGGGCTGAATTTTTACATGGAGGAAGTGGATCCGCGCATAGAGTAGCCGTATCCGCGCAAAGGGAGTTGGTTTCCGCGCATAGAGATCGAGCTCACGCGCATAAGGAGTTGGTTTCCGCGTATAGAGATCCAGCCCGCGCGCATAGAGATCTAGCCCGCGCGCATAGAGTAGCGGTATCCGCGCATAGAGGTTCAGTTCGCGCGCTTAGAGTAGCCAGAGCCGCGCATAGAGGTTCAGCCCGCGCGCATAGGGAGTGCGTCTCCGCGCATAGAGGTTCAGCTCGCGCGCAAAGGGAGCCGTACTCCGCGCATAGAGGTTCAGTTCGCGCGCATGGGGAGTGCGTCTCCGCGCATAGAGGTTCAGCTCGCGCGCATAGAGTAGCCAGAGCCGCGCATAGAGATCCAGTTCACGCGCAAAGGGAGTTGGTTTCCGCGCATAGAGGTTCAGCTCGCGCGCAAAGGGAGTTGGTTTTCGCGCATAGAGGTTCAGCTCGCGCGCATAGGGAGTTGGTTTCCGCGCATAGAGAGTCCGTCCGCGCGCATAGGGAGTTGGTTTCCGCGCATAGAGAGTCCGTCCGCGCGCATAGGGAGTTGGTTTCCGCGCATAGAGGTCAGCCCGCGCGCATAGAGTAGCCGGAGCCGCGCATAGAGGTTCAGCTCGCGCGCATAGGGAGTGCGTCTCCGCGCAAAGAGAGCCGTCCTCCGCGCATAGAGGTCAGCCCGCGCGCAAAGGTAGTGCGTCTCCGCGCATAGAGGTCAGTCCGCGCGCATAGAATAGCCGTATCCGCGCATAGAGGTTGAGCCCACGCGCATAGAGTAGTCGGAGCCGCGCATAGAGGATCAGTACACGCGCAAAGGGAGCTAACCCCCGCGCATAGAAGAACCATCCTCGCCCATAGAGTGTCTGCCTCCGCATCATACATCATAGAAAAGTCAAACCCACGCATAGTCGGAACCACACCCCTGTATACAGCAAATTCTCCATCCCGTAGTTCCCGTCTAATCACTACCAGCACAAAAAAAGAGCACCCTTTTAATAGGATGCCCCTTCGAGTTACGCGCCCAATTGATCTTCGATTGTAGACCATTTTGCGGTAAAAATGGTCGGTTCGTTCGTTGATGGGTTATAGTACGCGAGTAAAATGGATGGCTCTTGGGTAAATGATCCGGTTTCTTGATAGGCTGCTAAATCGAACGGGATCATTTCGAGCACGGTATGTTTATATAATTCTTTTTCGTTCAATGGATTGGCTTCGTAAGTTGAGCCGAGAATGCTTGGCTGTTTTAAAATAGTTTGGTAAATGGCACTTTGTTCTTTTTTCGTGCGTTTTTCATCCCACCACGGTTTTCGTGGTTTATGTTTATGATTTTTTAAGTAATCATATTTCATAAATCCTTCGATGAGCGGTAATTTATCTGGTTGGGCCGCTTGTAAGAAGGTGTATAATCTTCTGAATAAGTCTTCTAATTGATGGCCGATTCGCGCCCAGCCTTGTTCCTCCCAATACGTACCGAAGTCTTGGAAGAAGTCAAATGGTGTGTTGAATACGTGCTGCACTAAAAATTCAACGGTTTCGTCCATTCGATGGTCGTTCCAATACTTTTCTAATACATCTTCTACTTGTTTAATTCGGACGATGTCGTCAAACGACAAGACATTGTTTCCGAGAATTTCGTATGGCGCGTGGTCCATGTAAACATATCCGTAGTGCTCTGCTCCGATTCGTAAGCCTGTACCTCGTAACATTTTTAAGAAGCCAAGCTGTAATTCTTCTGGGCGAAGAGCGAATACGTCGTTAAATGTCTTTTTGAATGTATCGTAATCTTCTTCAGGTAGTCCTGCGATTAAGTCAAGATGCTGATCGATTTTCTTTCCTTCTTTCACCATCGTGACGGTGCGCGTTAATTTTTTGAAGTTTTGCTTACGTTTTACGAGTTCATTCGTTAAATCATTAGTCGATTGGACCCCAATTTCAAAGCGGAATAATCCTTCAGGGGCGTTTTCATTTAAGAACTCGATGACTTCTGGGCGCATGATGTCAGCGGTAATTTCAAATTGAAAGACTGTTCCCGGTAAATGTTCATCGATTAAAAATTGAAACATGTCCATCGCATAGCTGCGACTAATGTTGAAGGTGCGGTCCACGAATTTGATTGTTTTGGCACCATTCTTCATTAGGAAGCGAATATCTTCTTTCACTTTTTCACGGTCGAAGTAACGGACGCCCACTTCAATAGAAGATAGGCAAAACTGGCAGCTAAATGGACAACCGCGGCTTGTTTCAATATAAACGACACGCTTTGATAAATGCGGAAGGTCCTCCTCAAATCGGAAAGGAGACGGCATTTCGCGTAAATCGATTTTGTTCCGCTGCGGATTGATAAAAATTTCGCCATTCTTACGGAAAGCAAGCCCGCTTACGTCTGATACATCTTCATTTGCGTGAAGCTTTTGCAACAGTTGTTTAAACGTTTCTTCTCCTTCACCAATGACGATGTAATCGACTTCTGGCAATGTTTCCATCCAGTCTTTCGTATCATACGTAACTTCTGGCCCCCCTAACATAATGGTTAAGGAAGGGTTGATTTTCTTTAACATTTTTACGACTTTGATTGTTTCTTCAATATTCCATATATAACAGCTAAAGCCGATAATATCTGGATTTTTTCTGTATAGGTCCGTCGCGATGTTCATAACGGGATCTTTAATTGTATATTCAGCCATCTCGACATGAAAATCCGGTTCAGCATAAGCTTTTAAATAGCGAATGGCTAAATTCGTATGAATGTATTTTGCATTTAATGAGCTGACGACAATGTTCATTTGTCAACACCTTTACTTTCTAGTTTTTTAACTTATTCATTCTATCATATTTTCGCCAAAAAAGAAGAGAGGGAATACGTGTTTTGCGAAAAGAATCCCCTCTTCAGGAACGATATGTTAAATCTTACAAAAGTAAAAAAAAGAGGCCGAAGCCTCAAATGGTATGCAATTTAGGATACTCGCTTTCGAACGCGATTCGCTGGAGCGATTGCTTGAATTTCAATCAAGGGTTTGGCAAATCTGTATACCCAATTACTCGAAAGAACGAGTGTAATGGCGAATGCGATGATAGCGGTAAAGAATAGGTTATGGGCAAACAGAGATACATGCTCCAAGTCGCTCGCTCGAAATGCTTGAATGATAAAGCCGTGTAACAGGTAGACGTAAAAGGTACGGGCTCCCCATTCGGTAAAAAAGAATCGTCTTGTTGGCACTAGTGCTAAAAATGCAAACGTCGTGACGAGTGTCAGGCCATAAAAGCCAAGTCTCGTAAATGCGGAGGAAATCGTCACCTCGCCGAAATACGCATACGGCTTGGAACCAAATAACCATTCATATTCAAACGACACGTTGAAATAAAGAAACAAAATGAAAAGTAACGTCACGATGCTTAAAAAACGAACGCGCATGGATTGTAGCGCTAAAAAGTGTTCACGCTTCAATGAATACCCGATTAAAAATAACGGGAAAAAGACGAAGGTACGCGATAAGCTCATGTAATGATTAATTTCTTCTACAAATCCAATTGCCAAAGCGAGCATAAAGGCAATGGAAATGGCGACTCCCTTTGGCCATTTTGAAAATGGATATAAGAGAAGATTCCAACAAAATAAGCTAAGTAAAAACCAAAGCGACCAGTGGGGATTAAGCGGGTCCACCACATGAAGTACATGTTCATTTTTGACCAACATGTAATAGACAGAGTAAATGCCATGGAAAATTAAATACGGGACAATTAGCTTTGTCGCTACTTTTTTTACATAGCCCTTCTTTTGAAAGCCCTTTGAAAAATAGCCGGCAATCAAAATAAATGCTGGCATATGGAATGTGTAAATAAATTTATAGATAGCTAGCATTACCTCATCTTGTTCGATAAACGATCGAATCATATGCCCGAACACAACAAGGGCGATTAGGAGAAATTTAGCGTTATCGAAATAACTCTCACGTTGCATAAGAAAAACCTCACATTCTTTCATTAGTTGTCGTTTCAATACCCGCCTGAAAAAGATTTTAAAATACATTGCGCGAAAAGGAACGAAACTTCAATATTTGTTACCAAAATGTAAGGGTTTTGCAAAGAAATCATCCAAAAGATTTACGAATGAAATGATAGAATAAGGAGGACTCTGTCAGTTCGTGTAGAAATGTAATGAAGGTGAGTTTCTCACGAGGGGGTGGAATAGTTGAAAGAAACGTTAAATACCGATGAAGTTACCAATACCGATTTAATAGAAGAAAATGAACGGTTAAAAACCGATTTGAATAAATATCAAGTCATTTTTGAACAAGCTTTAGATGCGATTTGTGTGTTTGATCAACATTTAAATTTCATCGATGTGAATCAAGCGGCATGCGATATGTTTCATCTGCCAAAGGAAGAATTAACGAAGCGAAATTTACACGATTTCCTTCAACTGATGCCAAAAGAACAAATTGAGGACCAAGTGAACCGATTTTATAAGAAAGGTTTACATCAAGATGAACTAATCATTCACCTTGACGATGGAGTCGTAAAGTTTGTCGAATATTCCGCGAAATATAAGGCGTTTGGAAACTATGATTTATCCATTTTTCGTGATGTTTCAACAAGAAAAGTGTTAGAGCGGGAGCGTACGATTAACGAGCAATTGTTCCAAGATTTGTTTAATCGTGCGGTGGACGGAATCGTCATCTTTGACCATCACGGATATTTTATCGATGCCAATTACTCGTTCTGTGCCAGCTTTGAATTGGAAAAAAGTGAATTAAAGGATTACCGTTTAGAAGATTTTGTTGAGGACAAAGGGAAAGTTGAAGAAATGAAGCGTACGTTGCTTCGCGATGGAAAAGTAACCGGTGAAATGCCTGTTATTTTAAAGAGTGGCGAAAAGAAAATATTCGAATTTACGACGACGGCCAATATTTTGAGTGGGTTTTATATGTCCATCCTTCGTGATATTACGGAAAAGCGATTCATGGAACAGCAGTTAAAAGAAAGTGAAGAGCGGTTTCGGGAAGTGTTTGAAAGTGCGTTAGACGCTATCTTGTTATGGGATGAAACAGGGAAAATCGTTCGTGCCAATTCATGGGCTTGCCGAATCTTCGAACTTCCCCTTCACGAGCTTTTGAATAGTCACGTCTGTGACTTTGTTGATAAATCCGATGAAAAGTTCCGGGAAATTAAAAGGCGTTATTTGAAAACAGGAGAAATTCGAGAAGAACTATTATTCCATATGCCGAATGGTCAGCGAAAGCAGCTAGAGTTTACATCGAAACGAGAAGGACAAGACGGGTATCATATGACGATTCTCCGAAATGTGAGCGATCGGATGCGTATGGAAAAGGAGCTTCGTGAAAGCGAGCAAAAGTTCCGAAAAGTGTTCGATGGGACGATGGACGGCATTGTGTTATTTGATGAAAAACTAAAAATTCTTGATGCCAATCCTGTAGCAAGCAATATTTTTCATATTCCGCTAAACCATTTAAAGCATTTACAATTAAATCATTTATTTGAATCGGAAAGTGTTCGAACGCTTTTAGCAAAGCGTCGAAGTTTTTCAAAAGAAATCGTGTTTAAGCTCCCGAATGGGGAAGAGCGTATCCTTGAATGTTCCTTTAAACGTGATATTATTGAACAGATGAATTTAGCCATCTTCCGTGATGTAACCGAGAAGAAGGAAATGGAGGAAAGGCTTAAGAAGTCTGACACACTAAATGTCGTTGGAGAGCTCGCAGCAGGAATCGCTCATGAAATACGCAATCCGATGACAGCGCTGAAAGGTTTCATACAACTTTTGCAAGGAAGTATGAAAGAAGACCATTCCATGTATTTCAAAGTTATTACATCGGAGCTAAAGCGGATCGAATCGATTATTACGGAGTTTCTCATCTTAGCGAAGCCACAGGCTGTTCATTTCCAGAAAGAGAATGTCGTGACAATCGTTAAAGATACGATTGAATTGTTGAAGGCTCAAGCCATTTTAGTCAATGTACAAATTCATTTAGATTACCGGGAAATACCACCGATATATTGTGAACCGAACCAATTAAAACAAGTTTTTATTAATATATTAAAAAATGCGATTGAAGTAATGCCGAAAGGTGGAAATATTTTTGTGCGCATTGAATCGACGGGTGAAAATCGCGTGAAAATTTCCATCCAAGATGAAGGAACAGGCATCCCAAAAGATAAAATTAAACGATTAGGCGAGCCTTTTTACACGACGAAAGAACGTGGAACTGGATTAGGGCTTATGGTGAGCTATAAAATAATAGAAGAACATAACGGACTCGTGGAAGTAGAAAGTGAAGAAGGTGTCGGAACGACCTTCCATATTTCCTTACCGATCCAACAGCCTGAAATAGAATAGAGGTGGGGCCGATGTTTTATGTTGACCATTTTCAATCACCAATCGGGACCATTTATTTGGTTGCAGAGAATGGAACACTTTCCAACGTTTTTTTAACAGAAGATAGCTTTCAAGATTGGGAGACGAAAGTGGAGAATACACAAGCTGAAACACCGTTAACGGTTGAGGTGAAGAAACAGCTTGATGCGTATTTTAATCAAAAGCGAAAAAGCTTTGACCTCCCGATTACTTACAAGGGTACGGCATTCCAAATGAATGTGTGGAAGGCGCTACGTACGATTCCGTTTGGTGAAACGTGGAGCTATTTGGATGTCGCAAAAGCCATTGGAAACGAAAAAGCGGTGCGAGCGATTGGACAAGCGAATCGGAGAAATCCACTACCCATTATCGTTCCATGTCATCGCGTGATAGGAAAGAATCAACGCTTAGTCGGCTACGCTGGCAACCATGTAGATAAAAAGGCGTATTTGCTTGAATTGGAAGGTGCAGCATACAAATTGTAATGAAAGGAGTTAAGGTGAAAGTATTTCACCTTAACTCTTTTTTCATTGTTACAGAAAGTTTAAGTTCAATACAGTGTTATCTTTTCAGTTTTTTTGGTGTCTAGCGCAAAGCGCCATCAGCTCGGGTCGCTTCGGCCCTGATGTGGCGACGGAAGCCTTCTCGTAGGTCCTCCAGCTCCCTTCGCCTAAGGACTTGCGCTTTTTCTGTGAAAATAAAAATTACCTATGAGCTGAATGATCGATCATGATAGGTAGATGGTAGAAAGGAAACCCCGGGGAGAATAAATTTTCATTTCCGGGGTGTGAGTGTAAAATCATGTATGTTTCTTATCGAAAACACCAGGAAGTCTAGTGATGCTACCGTCCTACTATACAGGTCATTCGTAAAAAAAATTCTTTTGTAGACGAAGATTGAACTATTTTTGTGTGAAGGACATATACTTTACTAAGTGAAATAAAGTTGCGTTAAGGAAAAACTGGAGGGATGAATATGTTATGGAAATCAGCCCGTCCGAAAAAGCTAATTGGTTACGCTCAATTGTTAGCAAAAATGAATGTTCTTAGTGACGAGCAAATGAAAGAGTTAGAAAAAGCGTTGCAAAAAGAAAATAAAACATTGAATCGATCGTAGTTTGATTAAAAGTAATAAAGAGTGGACCTTGCCACTCTCATTCGAAAAGGGGATTATTCATTTTTTTTCTGAACATAAGATAACGCTAACGCTCCGATTAGAAGCGACCCCTTAATAATATCTTGCGCATAATACGGTACATTGAGCATCGTAAGTCCGTTAAGTAAAATACCAATCAGGATTGCGCCAAAAAATGTACCAATAACATTCGGTTTTCCAGCTCCAAATACAGACTGGCCAATAAAGGCAGCAGCGACTCCATCCATTAACAAGGAAGCACCCGCAGATACTTGTCCGGTGCCGATCCTTGCCGCTAAAATAATCCCCGCAATGGCAGCAAATAGTCCGCTAATCACATAAGCATAGGTTTTATAACGATTGACACGAATTCCAGAAACAATCGCCGCTTCTTTATTGCTTCCGACTAAGTAAAACATCCGGCCGAATCGAGTGTACTGTAGAAGAAAATGAGCAATGAATACCGCCACAATCATTAAAATGGCAGGGAATGGAATCGAAAAGACTTCGCCTTGACCGATAAATAAAAAGGATGGGATAAACTTCCCTGGAGCTAACTCACCGGATTCAAGCGGCATGTTGTTGTATATCGAATACCCTTTTGTATACGTAAGGTGGACACCGTTGACAATATACATGACCGCTAGTGTGGCTAATAAATCAGGTAGCTTGATTTTCACAACGAAAAAAGCATTCAACAGTCCAACGAGAAGCCCTAATATTAATGGAATGATAAGGGCAACGAGAAGCTCTTGCCGGTATAAAACGAGTGCGGCTGCACTTCCAATTGTTGCAAGGCTAACCGTCGACCCAACGGATAAATCAAACCCATCAACAATAAGGGTAAACGTAATTCCGATCGCGACAAAGGTTAAGATGGATATTGATTTTAAAATGTTTGAAAGATTACTATATGATAAAAACTCATCAATTGTGATACTAAACGTGAGAAAGACAGCAATGATAAATAGAAATGTTCCGTGTTTATACAGAAAGGGAACGATTTTAGTTTGCAAGGATGGCTTCGTTCTCGCTTGTTCGATTTGTTCCATGTTTGTTACCTCCCATTGTTGCGTAATAAAGAAGAGAATCATACGTTGCCTCTTCATTGGACAAGGATTTGACCATTTTCCCGTCTTGTAAAATGACAATGCGGTCTGCAATTTGCATTAATTCTTCCCATTCACTAGTGAAATAAAGGACAGATTTCCCTCTTTGAGCAAGTGAATGGATGAGCTCAAAAATTTCTTGTTTTGCTTTAATATCAATGCCTTTTGTCGGCTCGTCAAAAATAAACACATTGTGATCTTCCGTCAACCATTTCCCGATTACAATTTTTTGTTGATTGCCTCCACTAAATTGTAAAACGCCTAAATTCGGATCATTGGGGGAAACGTGAAGACGATTTAGCCATTCAGAAGCGAAGGCCGCTTCTTTTTTTCGATTGATAAAGCCGTTTGGAAATAACTTTGATAACGTACGAACCGTTAAGTTGACAGTAGAAGAATCGTGTATAAATAATCCTTGCTTGCGCCTTTCTTCCGGAATAAGGCATATGCCAGCATTTAATGCGTCATAGGGAGAGCGAACCTTTTTGACTTCGTTACGAATAGTCCAAGTTCCGACTCCACCGTTTAAGCCGAAAATGGATTCAGCAAGCTCAGTCTTTCCGCTTCCTGCTAAACCACCAATTCCGATAATTTCCCCTTTTTTAACGTCTAAGTCGATGGTAGTTCCTTTATCTTTTATGACTAAGTTTTGAATGGAAATTTGTGTTTCTGCTTGTTTAAAGGTAGCTGTTTTTCGATGAAACGCCACATCATTTCCGACCATATGTTGAATCATTTTCTCAACAGATAAAGTCTTTACTTCACCGGCAAAAACGGTTTGACCATCGCGTAAAATCGTAACGCGATCGCAATGATTCACCACTTCATCGAGTCGGTGAGAGATAAAAATGGTGGAAATTCCGCGCTCCTTTAACTGGTTGATTTGTGCGAACAAGCGGCTTGCTTCTGCCTCACTTAAACTAGCCGTCGGTTCGTCTAAAATGATGTATTGAGCTTGTTCTGACAACACTTTGGCAATCAAAATGAGTTGTTTTTCTGGTAATGTACATTCGTTGACGAATGTACGTGGGTTTTTACATAATCCAATCGTTTTTAATCGCTTCTTCGCTTCCTTATTCAATTTTTTCCAAGAAAGAACAGAAGAAAGGGAAGAGGGGGAGAGTACATTTTCTGCAATTGTTAAATTTGGAAATAGTGCTGCATCGACTTCTTGGACGACCATTCCGATTCCTGCTCGTTTCGCATCTTGAGGATGACGAAAGGACACTTCTTTTTCATCAATGGAAATGCTGCCAGAATCGAAAGCGGTTTGTCCGGATAAAATTTTCATTAACGTGCTTTTCCCGGCGCCGTTCATTCCTAAAAGGGCGTGAATTTCTCCCTTTCGAACGGAGAAGTTCACGCCTTTTAATACGTGGTTATGATTATACGATTTATGGATTTCAGTCATCGTTAGAGCCATCTTGATTCTCCTTTTTCTCCAATGTGTCCATCCAAGGTGAAACAGCGACTTCGGATTCACCCCATGAAGAAACGTATTGGTGTAAATCAGCCATTTTAATGGGTTCCTCAGGCAAGGAGGAACGCTTTACTAAATGGGGCTCTAATGAATAGATGTTTGGTGTTTCTTCACCGGCTAGCTTTTGGTAGGCAAATCGTACTTGAACTTTACCGACTTCTTTTGGATCGGTTGCGGTTGTTGCGACCCATGGGCTGTTTGGCTCTTGAATCAATTCTAAATCTTCATCGCTTAGATCGATGCCATAGACTTTAATTTCGTCACGCCCGGCTTGCTTAATGGCGCGTGTCGCTCCTTTAGCAAATTCATCCCATGTGGCAAAAACAGCATCAATATCGCCTTCATTCGGGTACTTTTTCAATATTGCTTCCATTTGCGCTTGTGTATCGAGTGCAGTATTGGCACTCGCGGTACCGAATTTGGCAACTTCCTTAATGTTAGGATAGCGTTCGAAAAAGGCATCATAAATCACATGTCGGCGTTCCATTGGGGCGTACCCACCGACCCAAATGGTGACAATTTCACCTTCTCCGTTTAAATCCTCTGCGAGCGTTTTTAATGTTTTCCAAGCTAAGCTATAATCGTCTTGGTCGATTACCGTAACGCCATCTAATGATAGATCGTTGTCAAATGCGACGACGGCGATTCCTTGTTCAAGCGCTTTTTCAATCGGGGCTTGGAGCGCATCGGCACGACCGTGGTCGATTAAAATTGCATCTACTTTCTGGCTAATAGCCGTTTCCACAAATGTTGCCATCTTCGATAAATCGTTTTCGGCGTTATAAATTTGAACGTTACCGCCAAATCGCTCCGCCTGTTCTTTTACACCGGCAATGTACTGAGAAGAGAAGGTCCCGATAGACATTTGCATTATAACTGCGATATCAATCGGCTCTTGTAGTCGCTCAGGAATGTTTGAATTCGTTTCACTAGACGTTTCTGTTGATGTAACAGCTTCGGATGACGATGGTTTTGTCGCTGTATCAACCGAATCTTGCTCATTCGTACAAGCGGACAATATGAAACATAAACTAATCATAAAAGCAATTAAACGAATCGGTTTCATCAAACCCCTCCTTCTTTAAATAGCGCACGAATTTCTTCTTCATAAGATCCCGTAATAAGTCCTTTTTCCGTAATAATGCCGCTAATATACGAATGAGGGGTGACATCAAATGCCGGATTAAATACTTTTACTTCATCTGGTGCGATTTGAATGCCTTGAATCGTTGTGATTTCTTCTAAGTTCCGCTCTTCAATCGGAATGTCTTTTCCAGATTCGATCGATAAATCGAACGTCGATAAGGGAGCCGCAACGAAAAATGGAATGTCATATTCCTTCGCTAAAATCGCCAAATTCAATGTGCCAATTTTATTGGCAGTATCACCATTAGCTGCAATTCGGTCAGCTCCGACGATGATAGCGGAGATTTTTTTCGTTTGAATGGTATGGGCGGCCATGCTGTCGGTAATAAGCGTGACATCGATTCCCGCTTGCATCAATTCCCATGTCGTGAGTCGCGCGCCTTGTAAAACCGGACGTGTTTCACAGGCGTATACGTGAAGGTCAATCCCGCGCTCTTTGCCAATATAAAACGGGGCTAAAGCAGTTCCATATCGAGCTGTAGCGATCGACCCAGCATTACAATGTGTTAAAACACGGTCCCCGTCTTTAAAAAGGGAAAGGGCGTTCTCACCGATTAAGCGGCAAACTTCTTCATCCTCCACTTGAATTTGAATCGCTTCGTGAATGATGGCGGTCTTTGCTTCGTTGACAGAAGAGGCATTCTCCGCCACTTGAATAATTCGATCTAACGCCCAAAATAAGTTAACAGCCGTCGGGCGCGCATAGCTTAAGTAATCTCGATCTTGCTTGAGTTTCGTTAAAAACGGTTCCAGCTCTTCAGTTTCATATTGGGAGCCAGCTAAGGCTAGGCCATATGCGGCTGCAATGCCAATTGCAGGAGCCCCGCGCACCTTTAACGTTTTAATTGCTTCGTACACGTCATCAATGGATGAAAGTGTTAAAAATTCGGTAATACTCGGAAGTTTTTGTTGATTTAATAGGCGAATCGATTCACCTGTCCACTCTACGGAACGTGGGATGGATAAAGCATTTGTTGTCATACGAATTGCTCCTTTTTCTTTGTGTTTGTCTGAATGATGGTTACTAGTTGATCAATCGTTTCAATTTTTTTGCGCTCTTTAATAAGCAGCGCTCCTAATTGAAGTGCCTCTTTTTTGACCGCAATTTGCGTGCGATGTGGCTCGATGGAATCGATGTCTTCTACATGCGCTAACCCGATTGTTCGGCGAATGATTTCACATCCGCAAAAACCGATGGTGTCGGCGAATGTTTTTTCAAGGATAAAAGGTAGTACTCCCTCCACCTTTGAAAAGGCATCGACTTGATGCGTATTCCAAAGAGTGGAATACGTATTAACAAACACCTCCCATGTTTCCTTCACGTAGTCAAGGAGGTAACGGCGACTACGTTCAACATCGGACAAATAATTTAACAGAAGATTCGCAAAAAACTGCCCGATATCAAACCCAATCGGACCAAAGAAAGCGAATTCTGGATCAATCACTTGCGTCGTATCTTCATTGGCGAAAATACTTCCGGTATGAAGGTCCCCGTGAAGAAGAGCTTCTTGCTCGGTAATAAATTGTTTTTTCAACTGAGCGACTTGAACAAGAAGGGATTGATCGCCCCATATTTTTTGGACGTCTTCTAAAAGCTCTTCTGGAAAGTCGTTCGTGTCATGATTAAAAAACGGATCGGTGAAGACAAGGTCTTCTGTAATTTTGCAAAGTTCAGGATTGACATATTTCGCTGCCAACACCTTTTTAGCTTCGGGTGAGATTGCATAATCTGACGTGTGAAACAACACATTTCCTAAAAATTCACCGATATGCTTTGGCAATAGGGGATACTGTTTCCCGCTGATGAGCCCTTTTCTCACCACGTCTAAACGTGATAAATCCTCCATGACTGTAACAGCCAACGTTTCATCAGAGTAATAGACATTCGGGACATATCCTGGTGTTAGATCTCGAAATTGTCGCAGTGCCTGACTCTCAATCGTCGCTCTTTTAAGCGTCAATGGCCAACTCTCACCGACAACTTTTGCATAAGGGAGGGCTTGTTTGACAATATAGGATTCATTCGTTTCCGTTTTTGTCACTCGAAACACAAGGTTTAAGTTTCCATCTCCAATTTCTTCTACCTCAAGAATGTCTTCTTTAGAAAATAGACCAAGTCTTGTAATGAGCTGCCCTGCAGCGCTTTCGGTTAACGGTTCATACGTTCCACTCATTTTCATACCTCCAAGCAATGTCATTTAAATTTGGTGGAGGCTTTTCTTTTTCGCGACCCGTTCAAAACGAAATAAGAAAAGCCCCTTTTCAAAAGAAAAGAGGCTTGAAGAACTTTACCTTCGCACCTCTTATCTCTCAGACGCTTCCCGCGTCTGTTGGATTTAGCACCGTGCCTTAAAGGCGTCCATTCATTCACGCCCCATTTTGCAATGGTATTACGGTCGGTTGCTGCGGCATCATTGGGCCAATTCCCTCTGCCAACTCTCGATAAGAGTTTTGTCAATTATGAAATTTGAAAATTGTAGTTGAATTGGAAAAGTTAACTTGATGACGATATTAGCAAGGTTGAAAAACGTTTGTCAACCATTTTTTGAAAAAATTAATAAACTGATGGTCGACGGTCGTCAAAAATTGGGATCTGTTTTCGGACTGAATTAACGGTATCAAAGTTGATATCGGCTGTAACAATTTCCTCCTCATTCCCACCTTCAGCGATTACTTCGCCCCATGGGTCTACAATCATGGAGTGACCGGCAAATACATTGTTCGGATCGCGTCCGACTCGATTGCAGGCGACGACGTAGCATTGATTTTCAATCGCGCGGGCAATGAGTAATGAGCGCCAATGGTGAAGGCGAGGCGCTGGCCATTCCGCGACAAAAAACAATACTTTCGCTCCCTTTGTTGTCGACTTTCGTATCCATTCTGGAAAGCGTAGATCGTAGCAAATAAACGATGCGCACAACTCCGCATCGAGTGTAAATAATGCTTCGTCTTTTCCTTCTTGCAAATATAGGTGTTCATCCATTAGGCGAAACAAATGTAATTTACTGTATTCGTGAATAATGGCTCCTTCGCTTGAAACGACGTACGTAGTGTTATAAACACCGGACTGCTTCGCTTTTGCAATCGATCCACCGATGAGATGCACGTTATATTTTTTCGCCCAGTTGATTAAAATGCTTTTCGTTAATTGCCCGTCATGATCGGCCAACGTATCAAGGTTTGTTAAATCATAACCTGTTGTCCACAATTCAGGGAGAACGACAACGGAAGCCTTTTCCTCTTTCGTCGCTTTTTCAATTTGTTTTTCAAAATGGATGAAGTTTTGCTCAGGATGTCCAAACGCTATATCGGATTGGAGGCAAGACACACGCCATTTCATTTTCGTCACTCCTATTTCAAAAATTTTTCTTTACAAGTTGATAAATACACTATATGATTTTTCACTAGAATTTCAAGAACTTTTTGAGAAGGTGTGAAAATCATGAAATTTGAACAATCGCAACTTTTAGAACAACTACCCGACCAATTTTTTGCTCGACTTGCGAAAACGGTGCATCAGTACGTAATGGACGGCTATGATGTAATCAATCTCGGTCAAGGAAACCCAGACAAGCCGACGCCTTCGCATATTGTAGAAGCGATGAAAGATGCTGTTACAGAACCAGCGTATCATAAATATTCTCCGTTTCGCGGTCAATCGTTTTTGAAAGAGGCCGTTTGTACGTTTTACGAGCGGGAATACTGTGTAACGTTACATCCGGAAGAGGAAGTTGCCGTTTTATTTGGTGGAAAAGCAGGGCTTGTTGAAATTCCGCAATGCTTATTGAATCCAGGGGACACGATTTTAGTTCCAGACCCAGGCTATCCAGATTATTGGTCCGGCATCGCACTTGCACGCGCGAAGATGGAGACAATGCCGCTTACAGCGGAAAATCAGTTTTTACCGGATTACGGTAAAATCGATGAGCGAGTGAAAGACGCGGCGAAGTTAATGTTTTTGAACTACCCAAACAATCCGACAGGAGCAGTTGCCACAGAAGCGTTTTTCAAAGAAACCGTTCAATTTGCTGAACGACATAATATTGGAGTCGTGCATGATTTCGCCTATGGTGCCATCGGCTTTGATGGGAAAAAACCGATAAGCTTCCTACAAACAAAAGGCGCTAAAGAAGTCGGGATTGAAATTTACACATTATCCAAAACGTATAATATGGCAGGATGGCGAATCGCTTTTGCAGTAGGGAATAAAGAAATCATCCAAGCGATTAACTTATTGCAAGATCACTTGTATGTGAGTGTTTTTAGCGCTATTCAAAAAGCAGCAGCGACTGCCTTAACGAGCTCGCAACAATGCGTCACAGATCTTGTTCAACTTTATGAAAAGCGACGAAATACATTGATGGAAGCAGTGCGTAACATCGGCTGGGACAACGAATCACCGAAAGGATCTTTTTTCGCATGGCTCAAAGTGCCAAATGGGTTCACATCCCAAACGTTTGCAGAAACCATTCTGCAAAAAGCGCATGTGGCGGTTGCGCCTGGAAACGGATTTGGAGAGTACGGAGAAGGGTATGTTCGAGTCGGATTATTAACAGACGAAGAGCGGATTGAAGAGGCGGTCAACCGACTTAAGAATTTAAATCTTTTTTAAAAAGTTGTTGACACTCATTAAAGAACGTGTCATAATCCAATATAAATTCAATCGACAAGAAAATATTTCCTTATCAAGAGCAGGTGGAGGGACTAGCCCTATGAAGCCCGGCAACCGACTTATTCAATTCAAGATAAGCACGGTGCTAAATCTTGCAGCATTTGGCTGAGAGATAAGGATGGAGCGATCAATCCAAACCTCTTCTCACCAAAGCGAGAAGAGGTTTTTTGTTGTCCAATGATATTGATCGGGTGGAGTTGTCAGCACGGTCCTTTGTCTATATAAGAAAAGAGCAAAGCGCAAGTCCTTAGGCGAAAGGCGCAGGAGGACCTGCGAGAAGGCTTCCGTCGCCACAGCAGGACCGAAGCGACCCGAGCTGATGGCGCTTGGAAGCTAACACTTTATTGAACTTAAACTTTCTGTAACAACCAAAAAGGGCGTTAGTGAAGACAAGAAAACAGTGATAGATAAATGCAAAATAGGTAGGTGTATAAAGTGAGCAGTGTAGTAGCCACATACGTCATTTACGACAAGAAGGGAAACTTCGAACAAAAAGCGGAATCCATTGCAGTCGGCCTTACAGTCGGTTCTTGGACCGACTTAGCTCATGTTGAAAAAGAGCAGCTAGAAAAACATAAAGGGGAAGTGGTGTCCGTCATTGATAACGGTGAAGAGCACCCCGCCTTTGGACGGAAGGCGACGATTGAAATTCAATATCCTGCTATTAACTTTTCAACGGATATTCCGGCCATTTTAACGACCGTCTTTGGAAAGTTATCGCTTGACGGAACGATAAAGCTGATCGACCTTCAATTCTCAGATGACCTTCTGTCCCATTTTTCGGGTCCAAAATGGGGAATAAACGGCATTCGAAAAGAACTAAATGTCTTTGGTCGACCACTTCTCATGAGTATTTTTAAAGGGGTCATCGGACGAGATGAGGCCTTTTTAAAAGACCAGTTACGAAGCCAATTTTTCGGTGGGGTCGATATTGTGAAAGATGACGAAATTTTATTTGAGAATCCATTGACCCCAATCGAAAAGCGAGTCGCAATCGGAAAAGAAGTGTTAAAAGAGCTATTCGAAGAAACGGGGCGCAACGGGTTATATGCGATCAATTTAACTGGCAGAACGTTTGAGTTAAAAGACAAGGCGAAGAGAGCGGTTGAATTAGGCGCAACGGCCCTTTTATTCAATGTCTTCACATACGGTTTGGATACACTGCAAAGCCTTGTGGAAGATGAGGAAATTAATGTTCCAATTATGGCTCATCCGTCGTTTAGCGGAGCAATCGCATCGAGTCCTTACTTCGGTGTTTCTTATGCTCTTTTACTCGGAAAGCTCGTTCGACTAGCTGGGGCAGATTTTTCTTTATTTCCGTCTCCATACGGAAGTGTGGCCATTCCTAAAGAAGATGCAATCGCCATTCAAGCCGAGTGCGTAAAGACGTCCGTATTAAAAAGAACGTTTCCTGTCCCGTCGGCTGGAATTCATCCTGGCTTAGTCCCGCAACTCATTCACGATTTCGGGATCGATAGTATTATTAACGCTGGCGGGGGAGTTCACGGACATCCTGAAGGAGCTATTGGAGGAGGAAGAGCGTTTCGCCAAGCAATGGAAGCCACTTTAAAAGGACAATCATTAACCGAAGCAGCACGTGAGCATTCATCCTTACGTCAAGCAATTGAGAGATGGGGTGTGAAGGAGGTTGTCCGATGAAAAAACCAATCATTCTTTGCGATTTTGATGGAACCATTACGAAACGGGACAATATTTTATCGATCATGAAAAAATTTGCGCCACCTGAATGGGAACGGTTAAAAGATGACATTTTAGCCAGCAACATTTCAATCCAAAAAGGGGTGGGGGATATGTTCCGCCTGATTCCTTCGTATGAAAAATATCAGTTAATTGAGTATGCGTTATCACATGCAGAACTTCGAGAAGGATTTCATGAATTCGTTTCGTATACGAAGGAGGTCGATATTCCACTTTACGTCGTTAGTGGTGGGATGGATTTTTTCGTCAAGCCGATTTTAAAGTCACTTATTCCAGATGATCATATTTTCTGTAATGAAGCAGACTTTTCTGGTGATTTCGTGACGGTTCATTGGCCACATGCTTGTGATGATGCATGCCAAAACGAATGCGGCTGTTGTAAGCCGTCCATCTTACGAAAATTGAAAGAAGAAGATCATGAAGTAATAGTCATCGGTGATTCTATTACCGACTTTCAAGTAGCAACAATGGCTGATGTCGTCTTTGCACGCGACTTCTTAATCGAAAAATGTACAGAAGAAGGGATTTCTTTTCAACCATTTGAATCCTTTTTCGATATCGTAAAATCTTTGAAGAAACGACAGGTGGTGAACGTATGAAGCACAACATCAAGAGATGGAATGAATTAGCAGAAATTAAAAAGGAGCTTGCAGAGCGCGACTGGTTTCCAGCAACGAGCGGCAATTTAGCGATAAAAATTAGTGACAATCCGCTCCAGTTCTATGTGACAGCGAGTGGAAAAGATAAACGAAAGGCTACTCTTGAAGACTTCGTTCTCGTCGACCGGTTCGGAAAACCTGTAGAAGGGGAAAGTGAAAAACCGTCTGCTGAAACGTTGCTTCATGTTGAAATTTTTACCCGTACAAATGCAGAATGTAGTCTACATATCCATACGGTTGATAACAATGTTATTTCCGAGATATATGGTGACGATGGAGTTGTAACGTTTCGTGGACAAGAAATCATAAAAGCGTTCGGATTATGGGAGGAAAATGCGGAAATATCCGTGCCAATCATTCGAAATGATGCTCATATTCCAACGTTAGCCGAGAATTTTTCAAAGCATGTACACGGTGACTTCGGAGCCGTGTTAATCCGTAATCACGGTATTACTGTTTGGGGGGAAACACCTGTACAAACGAAAAAATATTTGGAAGCTTTTGAATTTCTATTCTCTTATCATTTGAAACTTAAACAATTTCAATCATTGAAACAAACGATTTAATAAGGAGGAAACGATAATGGCCATTATCCGATTTCAACAGGAGCAAAAAGAAATTATTAAACAAGAAGAGGTATTTGCGTTCTTAAATGAACAAGGCGTTATTTACGAACAGTGGAATCTATCAAAGCTCCCAGAAAGATTACAAGAAAAATACGATTTAACCGATGAGGAAAAAGAAGAAATCTTAACTGTATTTGATGAGGAAATTAAAGATATTTCCGAACGCCGTGGGTACAAGGCGCAAGACGTGATTTCTTTATCCGAAAACACGCCGAATTTAGATCAATTATTGACAAATTTTAAACAAGAGCATCATCACACAGATGATGAAGTTCGCTTTATCGTCAGCGGCCACGGCATTTTCGTCATTGAAGGAAAAGATGGGAACTTTTTTGAAGTGTGGTTAGAACCAGGTGACCTCATTTCCGTTCCAGAAATGACGAGACATTACTTCACACTGCAAGAAGACCGCCGTGTCGTAGCCGTGCGCATCTTCGTCACAACAGAAGGATGGGTACCAATCTACGAAAAATCAGAAGTAGAAGCGTAATCGAAAACCTCTCTATGTCACTTTTAAGCATAGGGAGGTTATTTTGTTTTCAAAAGCGATTTATATTATTGAAGTAATAGACGGTGACTTTACCTAGAGAAAACGAAACGCTACTGATTTGAAAAGGGCCGATCTTGCCAGCAGAAAGCGACCTAATGGATCTAGAATCCTCTTTACTAGTGCACCCTTTGAAAAGAATGGAATGCTTATATGCATTAGATATAAATAGATTGAGAAATAAATATTGAAAAAATTTAAAAAATATAGAAAATAATAGTAAATGAGGAAAGGAGAGTAGTTGCTAAATGTTATCTACGAAAAACACATCATCCGTTGTTCCGTTTCAAAAGGATGCAAAAACAAATTATTCACGCCCACAGCTCATTGGTTTGATATTAGGACCTACTCTATTTGCAATCATGTACTTTCTTGTTCCCATTCAAGGAATGACACTAGAAGCGAAAGCAGTCCTTGCCTGTACGATATGGATTGCTTGCTGGTGGATGACAGAGGCGATTCCACTAGCAGTGACATCGTTATTGCCCATTATTTTATTTCCACTAACAGATGGACTCGATTTAGATCAAACTACGGCATCTTATGGGGATGACACAATATTTCTCTTTTTAGGTGGATTTTTAATTGCACTAGCGATGGAGAAATGGAATCTACATAGACGAATTGCCTTATTCATCATTCAAATTGTCGGCACTAATGTTAACCGAATGGTCGGTGGATTCATGGTCGCCACTGCATTCCTTTCCATGTGGATCTCTAATACAGCAACAGCAATGATGATGGTTCCGATTGGAAGCGCCATCATCTACAAACTAAATCAGTCAAATCAGCAAATGTCGAAAGAGGATGTCAGTCGATTATCGAAAGCGTTAATGATTGCCATTGCGTATAGCGCTTCCATCGGTGGTCTAGCTACTATTATCGGTACACCACCTAATGCGTTTTTCGCTGCTATTGTGGAAGAAATGTTTGGTGTGACCATATCCTTTGCGACGTGGATGCTATTTGGAGTGCCAATCTCGGCCATACTCTTGATTCTTACGATGCTATACTTAACAAAAATAGCATTTCCGATTCAAAATAAATCATTGATCAGTGGTAAAGAAGTCATTTTAGAGGAACGAAAACATTTAGGTTCGATGAAGTATGAAGAAAAAGTCGTATTACTCGTTTTTGCGCTTACTTCTATCGCTTGGATAAGCCGATCTTTTCTTTTATCACAATGGATCCCTACTATTAATGACACGATTATTGCTATGATAGGAGCGATAATTTTATTCATCATTCCGTCGAAAAGTCAACCGGGACAAGCCATTTTAAATTGGGACATTGCAAAATCAGTTCCATGGGGAATTCTATTACTATTCGGTGGCGGGTTAGCGATTGCCACAGGGTTTAAAGAAACCGGATTAACAACTTGGATTGGTGAACAACTCTCTTCTATTCAAGCGATTCCTACATGGTTGCTTTTAACGATAATCGCCTTAATTGTAATCTTTTTAACGGAAGTAACATCGAATACGGCAACAGCTTCAATGTTTTTACCTATTATGGCTTCATTGGCGATGTCAATGCACATCCATCCGTACAGCTTAATGGTCGTGGCATGCATTAGCGCCTCGTGTGCGTTTATGCTACCAGTTGCTACGCCCCCAAATGCCGTCGTATTTAGCTCTAATTATTTGAAAATAGGGGATATGGCAAGAGCGGGATTCGCATTAAACCTCATAGGCGTTCTTGTCATCGTTGTGACGACATACTTTTTGTTACCAATCCTTTGGGGAATTGACTTGCTTACGTATCCTTTTTAATTAGGGAGATGTGAACTGATTCAAGTCAATAAATAAGAAAAACGCAAAGCGCAAGTCCTTAGGCGAAGGGCGCTGGAGGACCTGCGGAGGCTTCCGTCGCCACAGCAGGGCCGAAGCGACCCGAGCTGATGGCGCTTGGAGCTAGACACCAAAAAAACTGAAAAGATAACACTTTTTTGAACTTAAACTTTCTGTAACAATAAAAGAAACGGGCGCTCTTGAGCACCCGTTTTTTATTCACCCTTCATTTCAAGTAATCGTTGTTTTAAGTCATTTTCCATCGAGATGAGTTCTTGTTCAGCTTGACGGCGCTTGATTCGGCCTTCGTGTTGAATTTGAAGGGTTTCTTGTATGGTTGAAATAAGTTGTTCTTGCGTTTTCTTTAATGTTTCGATATCAACGATGCCTCGCTCGTTTTCTTTCGCTGTTTCGATCGTATTCGATTTTAACATTTCAGCGTTGCGAAGGAGAAGTTCATTCGTTGTCTTCGTTACTTGTTTTTGCGCTTCTAATGCCCCTTTTTGTCGATAGAGTGTTAAGGCAATCGCGATTTGGTTCTTCCAAAGCGGAATGGATGTGAGAATGGACGACTGAATCTTTTCCGCAAGCGTTTGGTTCATATTTTGAATCATGCGGATTTGCGGTGCACTTTGAATGGTAATTTGTCGACTAAGTTTTAAATCGTGCAAACGCTTCTCTAAGCGATCAGCAAATTGCATTAAGTCATTCACTTCTTGAATCGCCATTTGATCGCCAGATTGCTCCGCTTTTTTCCTCATCTCTGGGATGATCTCTGTTTGGAGTTCTTCTAACTTTAATTCTCCCGCCGCGATGTAAATGTTTAAAGCATCGAAATACTCTTTATTATGTTCGTATAATTCATCAAGCATTTTAATATCTTTTAATAAGACCATTTTCGACTGTTCAAGCTTGACGGTAATGCGTTCAACTTGCGCACCAAGTTTTTGATATTTTGACAGCACCTCTTGAATAGAGGAGGAAATTCGTTTAAACATCCGTGAGAAAATGTTGCGCTTTTCAACGGATAATTCTTCAGGGTTCACTTGTTCGAGTTTGGTCATGAGCTCCTTTAAAATATCCCCAATTGGTCCAATGTCCTTCTTTTGAACATGCTCGAGCATCGAATTGGAAAAAGTAGAGAGCTTTGCTTGTGCATTCGCTCCGTATTGAACGATGGAATGACGACTCGTATGATCAATTTGTTTAGCAAGTGCTTCTGCTTTTTCTCGATGTTCACTCGGTAATACATCAATTAATCGCTTATCTGTTTGTGAGACTTCCATCACTGCTTCTTTTGGTGCAAGTTCTTGTCCGAACGGATTTTGTAATAAATCATCAAATGTTGTATTCGAATTCGTCTGTTGACTCAAGATTCATCACCTCTTTGACTGTTGTAGTTGCTTTTTGACCACATCTAACTCAAACTGTAAATGATCGACGTCGTGCTGTAACACGGATTTTAAATCCTCTTGTAACTGACCATTTAACTCTTTTAAAGCACTTTTCGATTCTTCTATAAATCTTCGCATTTCCACATCGTGGATCGGTTGAGTAGCAAGCTTCGTATATTTTTCTGCTATTTCAATGCTGGAATCTAAATGATAAAAGAAAAAGCGATCGGCTAAGAAAAAACGCCTTGGCTCGTTTTTAACGATTTGAATAATTCGTTTAGCGATGCGAAGGTTCTCAAACAACACTTTCCATGAATCGATGGAACGTGCACGAAAAAACGATTTTTGTAATCGCTGAATTTTTCGCTCAGCCTCTCTTATATTGTCTTTAATGTATTTGTATTCTCGTCTCGTAAGCTTGTTCCTTCTTAATAAGCGGGATTGTTGCAAGAACCGGAAGAAGATGAACGTTGTAATCCAAACGAGAATAGCAAACAATCCGGATTGAAAGAATGGTAATTTCAAGCCGAAATAGAATAGAAACCAACTAATGACCATAAAGGTACACGACGTGAACGTATTAAGTAGAAAAAGCAGTATAGCTTTCATATTTCTCGACTCCCAAAATTAGTTTCGTTACTTGGTACTACGAATGAAGTGACCGACAAGTTTCGTATTTTTAAAATTTTTCACCATATATTCTCTCCTTGTATCATCGTCAAAAAAAGTCGGGTTTAAAAGTTTTAATTACGTAAGATGAATATTTGCTTTGTCCGACGGAATAGGATAATGAGAATGAAGTGGGTGAGGTGGGTTGATGAATTCTCTTTCCAAAGACAAAATGTTAAAGACGATTCAACAAGGAATCGGTAGGACGAATCAACCGAAAAAAATAATCATAGTGGGTGCTGGCATGGCGGGACTTGTGGCTGGGTCATTATTAAAAGAAGCGGGGCATGAAGTGGAAATCATCGAAGCCTCATCTCGTGTTGGGGGGAGGGTCTATACGAAGAGAGAACCTTTTACGGATGGACTTTATTTAGATGTAGGAGCGATGCGAATTCCAAATATTCATGACCTCGTCTTTGCGTATGTCGAAAAGTTTGGGCTAACGGTGCACCCATTTATTAACGCATCTCCAAAAGATATTATTTTTGTAAACGGGGTTCGAACAACGTTTGAAACTTATATGAAGAAACCCGGCATATTGAAATATCCATTGGCACCTTCTGAGAGAGGGAAAAATGTAAACGAATTGCTAGATGAAGTTGTGGGCCCTTTATTATCATTTATATCAAAAAATCCAGAGAAAAATTGGCCCATTGCTGTCCAACGTTTTGAAAAGTACTCAGTTGATGATTATTTTCGTGAAAATCCGTACGGTATTTCGTTATCCGAAGGGGCAAACGAAATGATGAAAGTTATGCAAATGATTGAAGGGTTTCCTGAACTATCTTTTATCGAGATATTGCGGGAGCTTATGATTTTATTTAATGAAGAGATAGAGTTTTATGAAATTGCTGGTGGAAACGACTTGCTTCCGAAAGCATTTCTTCCTGAGCTACGAGAAAATATTCATTTTCAGCGACAAATGACAAAGATAAAGCAATCCGATCAAGGTGTCGATATCACGTGCATTCATCCGCAAACAAAAGCCTCCTATCACTTTAAAGGTGATTATGCCATTATTACGGTGCCATTTTCCGTTTTACAATTTGTCGAAATTGAACCTCTCCATTCCTTTTCTCATAATAAACGAAAAGCGATTCGTGAACTACATTATGTCACCTCTACGAAAATTGGGTTACAGTTTAAAAGGAGGTTTTGGGAAGAAGAAGGGATATTTGGAGGAAGAATGATTACGGATCTTCCGACGCGCTTTTCCTATTTTCCAAGCCATCATTTAGGCTCGAAAGGTCCCGGTGTAATATTGGCAAGCTATACGTGGGAAGACGATGCCGCGCCATGGGAGAGTTTAACAGAAGAGCAACAGATTATGAATGCTTTAGAAACCGTTTCCACTGTATACGGAGAAAAGATTAAGAGAGATTTTGTTACGGGCTATACCCATAACTGGGGACGGTATCCGTATTCGGGTGGGTGTTTTACAATCTTTAAACCATGGCAAGAATTGGAGCTCTCTCCTTACATCGCATCACCAGAAGGGCGTGTTCATTTTGCGGGTGAGCATACGGACCTTCCACACGGATGGATCGAAACCGCAATTAAGTCGGGGATTCGTGTTGCTTATGAAGTAGATGAACGCCAGTAGAATCGTGTAGAAATTTGTTGATAAAAAATCTAGTAAAAAGGAAAAACTCTCTGTTTATTATTCTGAATTTTGGGAATATATTAGTAATTCGCAAGAGTTTGGTGAAAAGATTGTCAAAAAATGCGATTCTATTTACAAAAATAGTAGAATCTGTAATAATACGAAATGCACAGGTTGTGGGCATTTTCAGAGGAGGGTAAAGAGAGATGGTGGACAATCATGTTTTGGAACAGCTCGACGAAGAAATTTCACTAAAACGAAAAGAATTAGTCGAAATGGCAAGACTAAAAGGTTTTACGAGTGTTGAAACCATTACAATTAGCCAGGAGCTAGACTCTTTATTGAATGATTATCAAAAACTAATGGTAGAAAATCAAACCATTCCGTATATGGATAACGAATTACCGAAATGGACCGTTTCCGATTCTTTTTTCCTCTCAAAATCGAATGAAAAAGAATCAGCTATCGTTTAAGACATCATTTCATGAATGTGTAGGGGATCGTAAGCATGAAAGAAGCGATTTTATTTTTAGCGGAAATTGTCAATGACATCCATGATGTATTTATCAATGCATTCCAAATGGCCGGGTTACAGCTTACCGATAAGCAGCTTCATTTTTGGGTAATTGGAATAATTGGGATTGTCTTCTTTTTCTTTACCCATATCGCTTTTAAATGGATAAGCCGATATAGTATCGGGGCGTTATCTTTTATTTATACGTTTACAGTTTTGCTCATATTCGTGTTTGCCATAGAGATTCAACAAAAAGTGACGAACAGAGGGAATATGGAGTTTGAAGATGCGGTTGTTGGCTTATGGGGATTTATCGTTTTATTTCTCGTCTCAATCGCATTTGTCGGAATAAAGCGATTGTTGTTCATTTTGTTTACCAAACGTAAAAAAGAAAAAGTCCGACAACATACACGAATGGGACGATACCATTCTTCTTGAAGAAAGATTTCATTTACCAATGATGAACAAAAAGCAGATGTAATTCTTCATCTGCTTTTTTAATGTTACAGAAGTTTAAGTTCGATAAAGTGTTAAAGTATTCTCTTTACCGTTTTTTTGGTGTCTAGCTCCAAGCGCCATCAGCTCGGGTCGCTTCTTCCCTGCTGTGGCGACGGAAGCCTCTCGCAGGTCCGCCAGCGCCCTTCGCCTAAGGACTTGCGCTTTGCGCTTTTTTTATATTTCATTTATGTATAGGAAATGAAACCGTGACAGTTGTTCCGATATGTTCTGTTGATTCAATATGAATCGTGCCATCGAAAAGTTCAATGATAGATTTACTAATCGCCAGTCCCAACCCGGTTCCAGACTGTTTCGACGTATAATAAGGTTGATAGATTTGATCGAGTTTATCTTCAGGGATGCCGATTCCGGTGTCTTCAATTCTTACATAGATTCGATTTGAATTTTCGGTTATTCGAATCGTCAATGTTCCCCCATGCTCCATCGCTTGAATGGCATTTTTCGTTAAATTCAGTACCACTTGCTTGAGTTGGTCTTTTGAACCTTTAATGACTTTCGACTCAAAAGACTTGAAATCTACGTCAAATGTTATACCGTTCACATGACATTCCGCTGATATGATAGGTGAAATTTCTTTAAGCATTTCGACGATATCGGTTCGGCTATCTTCGTATTGATCGACCTTTTTCCCAAGCATGTGCAAATCATCAACAATATGAGATAGACGTGTCAGTTCGGTCTTAATGACAGAGAAATAGTGTTGGTCCTCATCGTCTTTATATTTTTCATTTAGTAACTGAACAAAACCTTTAATTCCAGCTAAAGGATTCCGAATTTCATGCGCTGTGCTAACCGCCAGTGCTTGCATCAGTTCATATCGCTCTGCCTGAAGGGTTAACTTCTCTAAGTTTGCTTCTTTTTTGAAACGGTTGATTTCAAAAACAAGAAAAAGGAAATGGGTTGTAAAGAAAACGAATAAAATAATAGGACTAATAGGTTGTAAAATGTCTAACGGTTGTAAAGTGGTAACGTTCTTTGAAAGAGTCCAATCCACTTCATCAAGCGGAATGGAAATCTTTTCAGCCACTTTTTTCTTTTCTAGTGATGCTCCAAATCGTAACAGCACTTCTTCTTGATTATTTTCAATATAAATGATTTCGTTTTTTTCTGTTTTTAATTTTTTCTCGACTAAATCAACATTGATCGTCGTGATGAAGTAATACAAAATTTCATCTTTTGCTGATAAAATTGGCATGCACAAAACAATGATGTGGTGGTTTGAAAACCGGCCGATAAAAGGTTCAGATATAGAAAGAGATTTTGTATCTCGTGCTTCTTGAAAGTAAGGTCGACTCTTAATGCTTACATTTTCATCAAATGGACGGGACCCGTATTGAAAATACCCTTCTGTATTGACAAGATACATACCGGAAAAACGAGGGTCTTCTTTCGATAAATCGAATAAAAGTTGTTGCCAGTTTGTTTCTTGATTTAGACGGGGGATAAAGGTAGCGATTGTATCCATCCGAGCTTTCGTATCACCAAGTAGTCGATCAATTTCTTTTTTTTGCTTTGTTAACTGGTCATACGCTTCAAGTGATCGGTCTTGAAACAAGTCATTACTTTTTTGATAAAAAATGATAAAACTGATAAGTAAAGTTGGAATCAATGCGATAACTAGATATCTTCTAATGTGTAAGAAACTCATTTTATTTACCCCCGGTTTTACATTTCAAATAAATTATATCAGAATAATATATAACTCGGAAGAAAAAAGGGATTGGGAGAAAATAACGTTAATTATTGGGAATTTGGACGCGCATCTATTGACAATGCCCTACCTTTTTCATTATGATTATTTAGAATTCAAAGTATTTAGTAGACGTGTGTCACATAAATATATTGGACGGTTTTTTGCTACAAAAGAAAATATGTAGTGAAGTGACTTAACTCCTGACGTGTAGGGGCGAAGTTGAGACACTCCGGTAGGTACATGGCAAAGAGGCTCGTAGAAAAGTGGAGTCAAAACTGGCTGAAAAGGCATCAATGTTTACGAAAACAGCCAAATGAAATTAAAGGAAAAAGGGTTGAGGTAAGTGAGCTGTACAGGAAAGAACGACCATTCGTTAAAGCTTTATGTTGTTTTATCGAAGGCATACCGAGCTATTCACGATTATGTAAGTAAACACATTCAATCGTACGGGTTGAATCCAACTGAATTTGCGGTGTTAGAATTGCTCTATCATAAAGGACATCAGCCGCTACAGCAAATTGGAGGAAAAATTTTGTTGGCTAGCGGAAGCATCACCTATGTGGTCGACAAGCTGGAAAAAAAGGAGTTAATTGAACGGAAAGCATGTCCTAATGATCGCCGTGTCACACATGCAGTCTTAACAGAGAAGGGGACTCAATTAATGGAAGATATGTTCCCGAAACATAAAGAATTTATCGATGAAACGTTAAGTGTCTTGTCGGATGAGGAAAAAATACAAGCAACGGACATTTTAAGAAAATTAGGACTCCACGTGAAAGAACTAGATTAACAATCGATATGAAAAGCCTCCGAGTTAAACTTACTCGGAGGCTTTCTTCAGTGTTACAAAAAGTTTAAGTTCAGTAAAGTGTTAAAGCATTCTCTTTACAGTTTTTGGTGTCTAGCTCCAAGCGCCCTTCTCCTAAGGACTCGCGCTTGGAGCTTTTCTTATGTTTTCTTTAGTTTTGATTGTTCTCGGCAGTTATTCCGTATGGAAGGACGAGAATTTCAACTCGTCGATTTTTTTGACGACCGCTTGCGGTATCGTTGGATGCAACTGGCTTAAATTCTCCAAACCCTTTTGCGCTAAAAAGCTTCGGGTCGAGTTGATCGTTTTCTAATAAAATTTTCATGAAGTTTACCGCACGCATGACACTCAAATGCCAGTTGGAATCGAATTGCGCATTTTTGATCGGGACATTATCGGTATGTCCGCTTACGACGACATTTCGCGGTGGGTTCATGACAAGTAATTGCGAGATTTCCCGCGCCAGCTGGACATCACTTGACCGAACATTGGCTTTTCCCGAATCAAATAAAATATCGTCTAAAATTGTAATTAATAGCCCTTCATCCGTTAATGTCGTTTGCAATTTTCCATTCAAGTTTTTCTCATCAATGTAGGCATTAATTTTCTTTTGTACTTCACTTAATTGGTGTTGATCTTCAAGTTTATCTAGCTCTTCTTCTTTTTCTTCTTCCGGTTCTGTTATCGAAGGATCAAGGTCTTCAATTGGATAGGGGAATTCTAAAACACCAGTTCCTCCTGTTAACGAAGCGTTAAAAGCACTTGCTAGTTGGCGGAATTTTTGTGCGTCAATGGAGCTCATTCCAAATAAAATAATAAACAACGCAAGCAGCAACGTTAACAGGTCGGCGTACGGAATTAACCACGATTCATCTACGTGTGGAGTTTCTTTTTTCTTCCTACGCTTAGCCATTGTCAGTCACACTTTCTTGTAATAGAGCTTTGCGCTCATTCTCAGATAGATAGATGGATAATTTTTGTTCAATTGCTCGTGCTGATTGTCCTTCAAGAATGGATAAAATTCCTTCAATCATCACTTGACGAACGAGTGCCTCTTGTTTCGACTTTCTTCGTAACTTATTGGCAAATGGATGCCATAGAACGTATCCGAAGAAAATCCCGAAAAGCGTTGCAACGAATGCCGCTGCGATCGACGCACCTAATGCTTCAATATCTTCCATATGTGAAAGGGCAGCAATTAGTCCAATTACGGCTCCCAATACCCCAAGTGTTGGTGAATAAGTACCTGCTTGCGTGAAGATCGCCGCACCGGCTTCATGTCGATCTTCCATCGCTTCAATTTCTTCAGTCATCACATCTCGGATAAACTCAGCCGTCTGTCCGTCGACTGCCATTGTTAGACCGTTTTTCAAAAATGGATCATCAACCTCTTGTAACTTCGCTTCTAATGCGAGTAAACCTTCTTTTCGTGCGACTTGTGCCCAGTCGGAAAAGAGCGGAATTAATTCTTGAATCGATGTATGTTTTTGTTCTTTAAATAAAATCCCCATTAATTTTGGAATTCGTTTAATTTCACTTGTCGGAAAGGCGATAACGACAGCCGCAATCGTACCGACGATAATAATTAAAAAGGCCGCTGGATTGAGTAAAGCAGTAAATTCAACCCCTTTAAGTATCATCCCGACCCCAAGTGCAATAAAACCTAAGATTAAACCTATCAGTGACGTTTTGTCCATATGTATCAAATCCTTTATCAAAATACTTACTTCATTACATATATCGACAGCGTTCTAGTATATTTTAATCCGTTTCATGATTTGTCACAAATTTTCTAGCAATCTTTTTATTTCACAATGTTCATGGATAGTAGTCACTGTTCTATGCACAACATTTTAGTTGAAAAAAATAACTCGAAACAAAGCTTGTCCAACCGTTGCGTAGTAAATCGGTAGAAATAGTGGTACGACACATAAAACGTGCAGCAGTCGCTTTGAATAGCGTGAGAGATTAGGGGATTCCATTATGCTCCACAATACGAGGCAAAAAGTGCATAAAAAGTAATACATGATGAGTCCAAAGACGCTCCCGAACCTTTCAATACTTACAATAAACGAAAGGGAAGAACTATTGACGACTAACAATAAAATAATAACTCCGAGAAATAGCTTGTTTATTCGATTCATCATTGACCACCTCGTTACATCGTATGTTACAACTTGTCCAAGAATGCGAATAGTTCGTCTTTTTTTGGAATCTTGTCCATATAGTGTAGTAACGGCAAGCGAGGTGGATGAGGTGAAGAATCGTTTTGTATTAAGTATTCAAGTTGCGGCAATCTATATTGGAACAGTTGTCGGAGCTGGGTTTGCAACTGGAAGAGAAATTGTTGAGTTTTTTACGAAATATGGACCCTCTGCTTTTATTAGCATTATTTTTTGTACTGCTTTGTTAACGTGGTACGGAATGAAAGTAATGGTCATCGGTTATCGATTAAAAGCGACGTCCTATCAACAGGTGACAGCTTATTTATTTGGACCATTTCTCGCGTCCGTTTTCAATGTCATCATGTTTGTGACTTTACTTGGGGTAACGTCGGTTATGATCTCAGGGGCAGGTGCTATTTTTAAAGAGCAGTTAAACTTATCTTCACAAGTAGGCATCTTATTTACCATTGGATTAACCATGGCCGTATTAAAGTTTGGAGTTAAGGGCATTTCTTCGGTTAATATGGTGGTCGTTCCGATATTTATTCTATTTTCATTTTTGTTAGCGCTTCATGCACTCCCATATGAAATGAATGAACCGTTTCAGCTTTCTTCCATGCCGCTTTCAATATTTTCGAGCTTTTTGTATGCGGCCTTTAATTTAGCGTTAGCCCAAGCAGTTCTCGTCCCTCTCGCAACCGAAGTGAATGATGAAAAAGCAATTAAGTTTGGCGCGATATTTGGTGGAATCGGATTAGGGATAATTTTAATGGCGAGTCATCTCGCGCTCTCAAATCTCACCAATGTCGGCGTCTACGATATTCCGATGGCCCAATTAATAAAGGAAGGTGCACGCACTTTTTATTTGTTGTATGTCATTGTTATCTGTGGGGAAGTGTTCACATCGGTTATTGGGAATGTGTACGGAATTGAAAAACAAATGAAATCAAATTTTAGAAAGTCGACATTTATTAATTTATCTATTATCAGTGTGGTGACATATAGCATTAGCTTAATTGGCTATAGTGAACTCATTACGAAACTATACCCGTTATTTGGTTATGTAAGTTTAAGCTTTTTACTCGTATTAATGGTAAAGAAGGTGCCTTGACGAGAAGAGAATGGTACAATATTGTTCACAGCATGAAGACCTAAAGGCGAAAGAGGGGGGATTTAGATGGAGAAAATCGCCATTATTTCAGACATTCATGGAAATATACCAGCGTTAGAAGCGGTTCTAGCGGATATTAACAGTCGCGGTGTTGAGCGTATTTTCTGCCTTGGTGACTTAGTAGGGAAGGGACCGAGTGGAAAAAAAGCGACTCAAATCATTCGAGAACATTGCGAAGTCGTTATCCGTGGAAATTGGGACGAGCTGATGGGAAAAGAGGATGTTCATGAAGTGGTGAAATGGCATCAAAGCCAATTATCTCATGAAGAAATCACCTATTTAACATCGCTACCTTTTTCATTTGATTTTCAAATGAGCGGCCGATACATCCGATTATTTCATGCCTCGCCATTTAGTGTTTGGACAAGAATTCAGCCGTGGGATTCAATGGAAAAAAGACTATCCATGTTTGAGAATACAAATGAAGTGTTGGGTCATTCAAACGAACCAGACATTGTCGGTTATGGGGATGTTCACAATGCTTTTATTCAACATTTGGAAGGAAAAACACTCTTTAATACAGGAAGTGTAGGGAACCCACTTGATATGACCCAAGCGTCGTATGTACTACTAGAAGGTGTGTATGGTGCAGAGGACATCGCCCCTTTTTCCATTCAATTTGTCCGGGTTCCATACGATATTGAACGTGCGCTACGCGAAGCAAAAGAGGAGCGATTACCTGATTATGAATGGTATGAACAGGAACTTTTGACAGGAAGGTATCGTGGGTTACCAACATAATGCTACGCTTCTCCGAACAGTTCCACTTTCTTTAAATAGTAGGATTCGAATATTTTTTTCATCTGATGTGGAATCAAGCCAGAAAGCTCAAGATGGAACAGTTTGTAATGGATGGCTAATATCCCGCCATCCGAACCTGTTTCCATCAGGCTCATTAAGCTCGGTTGAAAGGTAGCTTGAGCTTGTTTGTTATTCAGTTGTGAAAGTACGTTTTTTGCTGAAATGACCCCTTGCTGTTCTGCACTATGCCCATTTTTCATCCACGTACTTGAAAGAATGGTAGCCCCGTCCCCGACTGCATACACATACTCCCATTTGATTGACTGCATCGTGTTTCGTACTGTGACAAGTCCGTTATCATGAGGAATATCACTTGAATAAATGAATGAAGCCCCTTTATATGGTGGAATCACAAATAGTTGTTCAAAAGGAATTGTTACATTCTGAGACAAAATGATGTGATGCTTTTGAACTTTTTGAATATCACAGTTTTCATAAACGGATATATTTTTTTCTGTAAAGAGATTCTGTACTTTCTCTTGCAGTTTCTTCGGATAAAAGGAAGCAATCGACTTCTCCGCCGTAAAAAAAGAAAGGTTTGCCTTTATGGATTTTTTCTGTAAAAAATGGTGAAGTTCAAACGCGAATTCATAGGCTGGCAGTGGATTCGGGTTTTGTTTGCTACTGCCAATGACAACCGAATTCCCCGGCTGTATGTTGTGAACGATTCTTCTCGTATGTACTGCTGTCGGTTCAGTGTAGAAAGAATGAAATTGCCGTTTCCGCCCACGTAGCTTTGAGAAATCAAGGGATGCTCCTGAGGCGAGGATTAAATAATCAAAGGTAATCTTTTGTCCACTTAAAAGGGAGATGACTTTCTGTTCAGCAGAAATGTTCAACACCCGATCCTTTATAAAATTTATCCCGTGCTGATGAAAAAGAGTTGTAAGGGGGACGGTGAGATTTTCTATTTCTCGCTCTCCGAATGGAACCCACACAAGCGACGGGCGAAATAAAAAATAATCGCGATCACTTATGACCGTGACTTGAATTTCCTGTCTTTTTAACTTATGAACCAGCGCCATACTTGCAGCTAATCCACCAAATTCAGTTCCAACGATGACAATATTCACTTAACATCTCCTCCTGTTCATAGATTCTCAGAAATTGCTGAGAACATGCATAACATTTTCATTTGGAAAAATGATAAAAAGGACATTGAAGCAGAAAGGGTGGACAACATGACTCAATCGAAAAAACAGCAAGAACGACAATGGAATGTCCGAAAACAATCACAAAACGAACATGGAAAAGTGAAACCATTCAAAGAACTGGACAGCAAGAGTAAATAGAATGAACTTTCGACAAAAGGTACTTTTTGATGAAAACCTTTTGTATGTTAGCTACAGGCGGACGCTTTCTTCGGGAAACTTGTCTAGTTTCAGCTTCCAAAAGTGTCTCCGCCTTTCTCTTTTGTTTTGAATGGAAGCATACTTGTAAGCAGAATAGGCAGAAATCTTTCCTTTAGCTTTATTTTTATTGCAGAAAGTTTAAGTTCAATAAAGTATTAAAGTATTCTCTTTACAGTTTATTGGTGTCTAGCTCTAAGTGCCATCAGCTCGGGTCGCTTCGGCCCTGTTCTGGTGACGGAAGCCTCCTCGCAGGTCCGCCCTTTGCGCTTTTTTTATATAAATGATTGGTTTAATGAAGTGACTTGACTCCTGCGGGACATAGAGGAGAGATTGAGACCACGCAGGCACATGCCGTTAAGGCTTGACTTCCTCGCAGAAAGCAAGTGATTGTAGCACATTGTTCAAAATTCAGCTTAAAGATGTCTGAAAAAGCAACAATCTATACGAAAACAGCTATTTACATACATGGTGAGGCATTGATTAATCGCCTACCAAAAAATTTTAGTTGCGACAATTTAAGACGAATGATATAGTAATAAAGGATTTTCGATAACAACATAACAACTCTACTCATTCGGGTAGGAGAGGTTCTAGCACACCCTCTATAAAAAACTAAGGAATGCTATATCCTTAGGGTATAGTTTTTTTGTTTTTTATTGTCATTGCTAGCACCTCATGATTGAGGTGCTTTTTTCATGGGTTGGAAAAAGTGAACCCCCAACAAATGGAATGAACAGCTTCAGCGTTAAGAGGTGAACAAAAATGAAAAAGGAAAAAGCTGTTGTCGTATTTAGCGGTGGACAAGATAGTACCACTTGCTTATTTTGGGCAATGAAGCAGTTCGATGAAGTGGTGGCGGTTACGTTCGATTATAATCAACGCCATCAATCGGAAATAGATGTAGCGAAAGAAATTACAAAGGAATTAAAAATTGAACATCACATTTTAGATATGGCATTACTTAATCAGCTCGCTCCAAATGCGTTAACGCGAAACGAAATGGAAATAGAGCAAAAAGAAGGCGAGCTCCCAAACACGTTTGTACCAGGAAGAAATCTTTTGTTTTTAACGTTTGCTTCCATTTTGGCTAAACAAATCGGTGCCAAACATATCGTTACAGGAGTTTGTGAGACGGATTTTAGCGGATATCCAGATTGCCGAGATGTATTTGTGAAATCGTGTAACGTTACAGTTAATTTAGCAATGGACGATCAATTCGTTTTCCATACACCGCTAATGTGGCTAAATAAGAAAGAGACATGGAAGCTTGCGGATGAGCTAGGTGCATTTGAGTTTGTTCGTACGAAAACGTTAACGTGTTACAACGGTATCGTGGCAGATGGATGCGGAGAATGTCCAGCTTGTCAATTACGTCAAAAAGGATTAGAAGAATATTTACTTGAAAAGGACGGGGGACAATAATGCTTCAACAAGTATACCCTCAAGTACAGCATGAGTATGAATATGAGTTAAATAAAGATATGCAGTTTGCAGCTGCCCATTTCATTCCGAATGAAGCGGCTGGGAATTGCCAAAATATGCACGGACATACGTATTTCGTGAATTTGACGATTGCGGGGGACGAATTGGATGATGCCGGATTTTTAGTGAACTTCAGCGCGTTGAAAAAAATGGTTCACGGGCAGTTCGACCATACGGTGCTAAATGATCACCCTCAATTCAGTCAGAATGACCCGAATCGTTTCCCGACGACGGAAGTGCTTGCGCGAACGATATACGAGATGGTACAACAAGAGCTTGACCGACTCCCGAATCAACCGAAATGCTTGCAAGTGTTTGTGCGTGAAACACCGACAAGCTACGTTGTGTATAGACCGAAAAAGGAGAAGCAACGATGAGAAATAAATTAATTCCTGTAATTGAAATTTTTGGGCCGACTGTGCAGGGAGAAGGAATGGTCGTCGGTCAAAAAACGATGTTTGTACGAACTGCCGGTTGCGACTTTTCATGCTCTTGGTGCGACTCTGCATTTACGTGGGACGGAAGTGGAAAAAGTGAAATTAAACTGATGTCCCCGCTTGAAATTTGGGAAGAGCTATATCGACTTGCTCCAGCTAACTTTTCGCATGTCACAATCTCAGGAGGAAATCCTGCTTTATATCCTCAAATGGAAGAGTTGATTGACTTTCTGCATGAGAAGAAGGTAAAGGTTGCTATTGAAACACAAGGCAGTCGTTATCAAAGCTGGCTTACAAAAGTGGATGATTTAACGATTTCACCTAAACCACCAAGCTCTGGGATGACACATGATTTAACGATTTTAGATCGAATTATGGACGAGGTGACAAAGGAGCATTCACACTCACACCCTTCGTTAAAAGTGGTCATTTTTGATGAACAAGATCTAGCTTTTGCAAAGGATATTCATAAGAGATATGAAGAAGTACCGTTTTACGTTCAAGTCGGGAATCCGCTTGTAAACGAAAGTGATAACGATTCACTCGTTCGTCTATTATTAGAACGGTACGAACGGCTAATTGACGAAGTGATGAAGGATGAAGAGCTGCTACACGTTCGTGTATTGCCACAGCTTCACACACTCGTCTGGGGAAATAAACGCGGTGTATAATAGAAAGGAGAATAACAATGGCAGGAAGAAAAGATGAAGAACTACAAGGTGTAACCCTATTAGGAAATCAGGGGACGAACTACTTATTTGAATACTCACCCGATATTTTAGAAGCATTTGATAACAAGCATCCAAATCGTGACTATTTTGTAAAGTTCAATTGTCCAGAGTTTACATCTCTTTGTCCGAAAACAGGTCAACCAGACTTTGCAACGATTTACATTAGCTACATTCCGGATAAAAAAATGGTTGAAAGTAAATCGTTAAAGCTCTATTTATTTAGCTTCCGTAACCACGGGGACTTTCATGAAGATTGCATGAATATTATTATGAATGATTTAATTGAGTTAATGGACCCGCGCTATATTGAAGTGTGGGGCAAATTCACACCACGTGGCGGCATTTCGATTGATCCGTATGTCAACTACGGGAAACCAGGAACGAAATATGAGAAAATGGCGGAATACCGCTTAATGAATCACGACATGTATCCGGAAACGATTGATAATCGTTAACGGAAAAGGGCTGTACTTAATAGAATCATTGCTGATTTTTAATCATCTACGTATAATGGAAAGGCGGAGGGAATTTCCCTCCGCCTTTCTAATTATTCATGTTCAGCGATAATGGTATAATTTTTATGGTTCACAACAGTTTTATGTTCTAACTCTAATTCACGATAGTTGTCCATGTAAGTAAGATCGACGATGACTGAATTTTCATTGACTTTCTCGACGACACCTTTAAGGCCGTCTTTGAATTCGATTACATTTCCAATTTGAGCAATTTTCATTTTTTCTCTCCCTTTTACTTACTTATCATTATTTTGCATGATTTCTGAATTCTTGTAAAGAGTTTTGGTAAAAATTAGTTCCGAATAGAAAGGAAGATGTAGATGGAAGAATCACTTATTCATGAAATTTTAGATCAGTTAAAGAATGGGGAGCGTTCAGAATTTACTGTGACGAAGGAGCAGTTTATGCCTTTTCGCAACGTGCTAGTGAAACGAGAGGATTTTAAGCATTTTCGTGGGAATGCCCAGCACGGTGGAACCATTACATATACGTATTTAAAAGAACCTAGAAGCTAGGGCAAGATAAGACTTTCTTTGAATGAGCCAAGTGGAGAAAAGCTGCCCGTTTTTCTCCACTCGACTTTTGATTCCCCATTGTTCCGCTTATTTAATCATGCGTTGTCACTCTCCCTTTTTTCTTGTTGCAGCAACCTCTTCAATTTCGTAATGGCTCTTCTTCTCCATCCCTTCACTTGAGGGACAGTCGCACCTAACTCCTCCGCAATCATGGTGGTCGTTTTTCCTTCAAACACCTTCTTCTTTAACCATTCACCTTGTGGGGTGGGTAAGCTTTCTGCAAGTGAATGAACAAAAATTTCATCCACAATCTCTTGTTCTTCACTTACGCACTCAATCGTTCTTACCTCTTCATAAAGTGCATGTCGGTTTGAAAATTTTCCTCTTCGTTTAAGCTCCGTTAACAATTCCCCTTGAATGTACGAGTAGACAAAAGGTGAGAATTCTCCTTTCTCCACTTCAAAATTCACGGACGCCTTCCAAAGTGCAATCATCCCAATATGAAAAAATTCACCATCGCGATCATTGATTCGCAGCTTGTTCATGATGTGATAAATCATTCCTTTATACTTTTCAACTAACGTGTTGAAATCATTGTCTTGCAAACTAATACCCTTTCTCAAGAATGCATCCTTGTTATATTCCGCGGTATTTTTACAGTACAAAGATTTGCAGAAATTGGCGAAAGAGATAAATGTAAAATAATGGATATTAGAACTACGAATATTGTCAAGAATTGTAGACATCATTCTTGATTAATAACAAGGGATTGTTCAGTTTTCGAAAAATAAGAATCATTTTCGCGAATATTCTTCACCATTCAGAAGAGAATAATTGGAAAGACTGGAGGTGGTATGCATGGGCGAAATGTATAAACAAAATTGGCAAAAGAAAGATACCGTTGCCAATATGTTTGCGGTTTTTCGACAATCCGCTGACTTTACCCAATTTGACGGAAAATCAATTAACGAGACGAAATATTGGATGTCGTATTTCCGTACACTCGTCGATGTTAGTATTTTGCACGAAACGATTTTACGTCCGGTGCATACCAAAGAGTGGACATCATTAGAAGAACTGAAACAAATTATCCCGATTGAAGACTGTGTAATAACGATCGATATCGACGTAATGAAGGAGAAGATATTAGAAGGATACGTCATGGTGTCGCTCAGTGAATATGGCTCACCAGCCTTGCTAATACAGTCGAAAATCAATAAAGCAAGGGAAGTAACCTTACCAGAGGTAGAATTCACTGTCGTAGGTCCAAAAGAGGCATTCGTCGAGTCCATTCACTCCAATATAAACTTAATTCGAAAACGGGTTCCGATTGAAGAACTACGAATTCGTTCACTTAGATTAGGGAAGATCTCCAAGACGACCGTTTCCATTGCCTATATCGAGGGAATTGCCGATGAGGAGAATGTCAATACTGTATGGCAGCGAATTAATGATATTGATATCGATCAAATCAATGATAGCTCATATGTGACACAAATGATTTCGGACAATCATAACTCACCGTTTCCACAATTGCTCGATACGGAAAGGCCGGACCGTGTCGCGGCGATTTTAGCGGAGGGGAAAATTGCGGTATTAGTCGATGGCTCACCACATGTCTTAATTGCCCCGACGACTCTCGTTGAATTTTTCTCGTCCTTTGAAGACTATTTTTCGAACTGGCTACTCGCTTCATTCTTCCGCCTAATTCGACTTTTTGCGGTTGCATTTTCCATCTTTGCTACGCCGATTTATGTGGCGACGATGAATTATCATTATGAACTCATTCCGTCCGATATGTTAAACACGCTCATAACGTCAAGGCGTGAAGTGCCGCTTACGCCGTTATTGGAGGCGTTATTTTTAGAGTTAACGATTGAATTGCTAAGGGAAGCAGGGGCTCGGCTGCCGACTAAAGTCGGTCAGACGATCGGGATTGTCGGCGGGATTGTGATTGGAACCGCATCAGTAGAAGCGGGGTTAACGAGTAATATTTTACTTATTATCGTTGCATTAGCGGCTCTTGCTTCCTTCACAACACCCGTTTATAAAATGGGTAATGCGATCCGGCTAATCCGCTTTCCTTTTTTGCTCTTTGCGGAGTTTTTCGGTCTAATCGGGATTGTTTTATGCTTTAGTTATTTTACCGCACATCTACTCCGGCTAACATCGCTCGGTCGGCCGTTTTTAGAGCCGGTTTATCCACCGCGAGTTCATGATTTAAAAGATGCCGTCATACGATTTCCGTTTTCGATGATGACGAAACGACCGCAAGCGCTGCGGACGGAAAGTCCGAATCGAATGGATCCAAATGATACGAAACAAAACAAAGATGTCGATGAATAACGAATAAAAGGGGGTGAGCATACCGGTGGGGAAAATTAGTGAACGCCATAAAATATCGTATTTTCTCGTGTTTTTTCTCATTCATAGCACGCAATTTGGAGTAGGTGTCCTTGGATTTCAGCGCGTTGTAGTTCAAGCAACGGGCAATGATTCATGGCTGCCTGTTTTATTAGCTGGTGGGTATGTTCACATTCTTTTATGGATGATTTATAAGATCTTGAAAAATTCTGATGGTAGTCTTTATACCCTGCATAAAAGCTTGTTCGGTAAATGGATCGGGAGTGCCTTTAATCTCATCTGGATGGCTTACTTCTTTATCGTAGGGGTGATGGTGCTTCGGACATATATTGAAGTAATTGAAGTATGGATGTTTGCCGATTTGAATAAATGGATTTATTCTGCTTTAATCATCATCTTAGTCTCCTATATCATTATGGGAGGATTTCGTGTCGTAACGGGCATCGCCTTTTTAGGTAGCTTTTTACCGCTATTTTTAGTTGTCACGTTTATCATCTTTCCGCTTGAGTTCGCCCATGTGAATAACTTAATGCCAGCTTTTTCTCATTCGCCGAAAGAAGTATTTGAAGGTGTACAAAAAATGACTTTAACCGTACTCGGATTTGAAGTGCTACTTATCTTTTATCCATTTATCAAAAATCCAGAGAAGTCAAAAAAGTGGGCGCATTTTGCGATTCTTTTTACGACGATTTTATATTTCGTCATTATGCTCATTTCCATTTTGTATTTCACAGAAGAAGAATTAATGCGCAATACGTGGGCGACGCTCACGATGTGGAAAATCGTTGAAATTCCATTTGTGGAGCGGTTTGAATACATTGGGATTGCCAATTGGGGTTTCGTCATTTTGCCGAATATATGCATTGCCCTATGGTGCGTCAATCGAGGAATAAAAGAAACGTTTCATCTTTCATATCGTAAAGGAGTTGCAATTGTGCTAGTTCTTATGTTTTTCCTCGTCAATATGCTTGAAGGAAGGAATAACGTAAACCAATTAAATGAACTTCTTGGGCAAACAGGTTACTATTTGATGAACTTTTACATTCCCTTCCTATTTGTAGTCACATGGATTCGCGAAAAGATGAATCAAAGGAGACAGCGAAATGAGACGGCCTAAAATGATTATTATCTTCGCATTGATGTTGTTTCTTGGGGGATGTATTCAAAAGGAGATATTGGATGAGGTAAATCTTATTACGGTTATGGGATATGACAAAGGCGAAAATGGGGGCATTATCGGCACGGTCGTCGTACCACAATATAGCAAAGATCAGCCAATTGATAACAAAATTTTAAAGGTAGAGGGGGATTTAAGTCGTGATATTATGTCGCAATTGCAAAAAGAATCCCCAGATCCACTCGTATATGGAAAGCTTCAATTTGTCCTTTATCAACGCGCCGTGGCCGAACAAGGAATTCAGCCGCTCATTGATTCAATTGAGCGTGATGCAAGTGTCGGCTCTCGCCTAATTTTAGCCGTTAGTAATGATAATGTTTTTGAGCTGCTTTCTAATAATTACGGACAGCTAGGAAATGCCGTTTATCTTTCGAACTTAGTTCGCCAAAACATGAATTTACGAGACATTCCTGAAAACAATCTACATCTTTTCTTATATTCATTGTACACCGATGGACGAGACCCAGTAATGCCAATTATGGAACAAAATGGTCAAGACAATATTCGAATAACAGGTGTGGCGTTGTTTCAAAAAGATCGGATGGTCGGAGAAATTGAAAATAAACAAATGCCGTTTCTTAAATTATTAATGGGTGAATCTGTGAAAGGTACACACCCAAAAGATCTTGAAAATAATGAAATAGCTTCCATCGAAAGTATAAAGTCAAAGCGTAAAATGACCTATGTGAAAGAGAAACCGGCAATTGAAATTGAGTTAACGATCAAAGGGCACGTAAGGGAATATTCGAAAGGAAAAATCACACCAAAAGATATTAAGAAGTTAGAGAGTGCGATGGAAAAAGAGATTGAAAAAGAAAGCAGTGTCCTCATAGAGCAGTTTAAAGAGCTAGAGGTCGATCCGGTCGGTTTTGGGGAATTTATAAAAAGTCGCTCAAGAGGCGAAAAAAAATCAGACTGGACGAAAGAGTATTTACAGACGGAAATAAACGTCAAAGCAGACGTAACAATTATTGAAACTGGCGTCGTCGAATAGCCCTTTTTGTCATGATTTTCAACTTGTCTCATAAGTTGTAAAGAATGATTGATAGGGGAGAGTGGAATGAAAACTTTTCTGACTGGAACGATGTTTTTAGTAATCGCTGCATTTATCGGTGAATGCTTTGAGTTTGTTATAAATATGATGTTAGCACGGGAGCTAGGGGAGGAAGGGATGGGCCATTACATGTCCATACTTCCGGTCATGTTTTTTATCGTCGTGTTAGCAAGCTTTGAACTGCCGATATCAATTTCGAAATACGTCGCTGAGAAAAAGCCTTCACTACATGGGCCGATGTTAGCCTATGCGTTGAAGCTTGCGAGTACCATATCCATCATTTTTCTTCTCGTAACATGGGTGGTATTACCTCGACTTCCGTTCTTTCAGTCGTACCATCCTTCCATATTGTGGCTATTTCTCATTTTAATCCCGTTAATATCCTTTTCGTCGATTGCAAGAGGGTATTTCATGGGAACAAATCAAATGGGGAAAATCGCATTTGCCAACGGTTTTCGTAAGTTCGTTCAATTAGGGCTGTTAGTCGTATTATTTCAACTCTTGAACTTTCATGATGAGCTTGCTTTATTAGCAGCCTTAAGTGCATTTATCGGTAGTGAAGTCATTATCGTCATCTATTTACTGAGTGCGTACTTTCTTCAAACAAAGCAATTGATGGTTATCGCGGAAAAGGAAGAAAGTAAGGCCCACATTCGGAACCAGCTTTTTCACATTTCCGTTCCGACGACGATTTTACGAATATTTCATTCGTTAACCCATGCCGTTCAACCGTTTCTGATAAAAGCGGCACTTATAAATGCGGGGCTATCCGCTTCTGAAGCAACGGCACAATTTGGTTTGTTAACAGGGGTTGCTATGACAATCGGTTTCTTCCCAGCGTTTATCGCTCATTCACTTTTAATTGCAATGATTCCATCAGTATCAAAAGCGTATGTCAACCATGACGAGGTTCTGTTAAAAAAGTTGCTACAGCAGTCGATGTTCATTACGTTTTTATACGGAATCCCTGCTGTTATAATCATGTTTAGCCTTGGTGAGACCATTACATCGCTATTTTTCCATTTATCTTCGGCAAGCTATTATTTGAAAATGCTGTGGCCGTACTTTTTCTTTCATTTTTTAATCATTCCACTTCAAGCGTATTTAATCGGATTAAGTTTAGTAAAGGATGCGCTTTTTCATACGATATGGTCTCACGCTATCGCATTTAGTGTCATCTTTCTGTTAGGGTCGATGCAAGATTGGCAGATGAACGGTGTCATTATCGGTTTAAATGTCGGAGGAGTACTCCAATTTTTGCTTCATTACTTGACAATTTGTAAAAAAATAAAGGTTTCGGCTTTCACATTAACAAAGCGAATCGCTTCATAAAGAATGAAAGGGTGCGTCTTTTGCGCACTCTTTTTCGTTGATACAGAAAGTTTAAGTTCAATAAAGTGTTAACGTATTCTCTTTACCGTTTTTTTGGTGTCTAGCGCAAAGCGCCATCAGCTCGGGTCGCTTCGGCCCTGCTGTGGCGACGGAAGCCTCCTCGAAGGTCCTTCAGCGCCCTTCGCCTAAGGACTTACGCTTTGCGCTTTTCTTAATTCAACCCTTATTTCAATCACAAATTTCTCCCTGATTTTGTCATAGTTAGAACGCCGTTGGAAAAACTAATCAAAAATAGTGAATGAAGGAGTTTCATCATGTTTTTTCAAAAGGAAAGCACCATAACACCTTCTACAAACTTAAAATCGTTTTATCAGATGGTGAAAAAAGCTGTCTCGAATCATCCAGATTTGTCGTTTCGACTTCTTCAGGAGTAATGGAATAAGAAGTTTTGCATAGGTTGTACAAATAAGATTAAAGGAGAAAGAGTATGCGGAGGAAATGGAGTGTCGGTAGTTTTATTTTGTTAGCTGGAGTTCTGTTTTTTTATCTTTTTCATGCTCATAGTAACGCGTCAAGTCCATTAACAATCGGGGAGGAAGCTCCGAATTTTACGCTCCAAAATCAAGATGGGGAAAAGATTAAGTTAGCAGATTTGCGCGGAAAAACCGTTGTGTTGAATTTTTGGACAACGTGGTGTCCACCGTGTCAAGAGGAGTTGCCAGAGATCAAGCAATTTGCGACAGAAGTGAATGAGTCGGAAGTGGTGGTAATCGGGATTAATTTAACGAGTGAAGAACAAAGTGATGAAGCTGTGATTGAATTTATTAGACGAAACGATCTCGATTATATGAATCTTTTGGATTCAAAAGGAATTGTGGGAGACTTGTATCAAATTGTGGTAATTCCGACTACGTTTATTTTAGATGCAGATGGGAAAATACAGGAGAAAGTTGTTGGACCTGTTACGAAAAAACAGTTGCAATCCATGATTCGCTAACTTTTTTGCTTAAGCTGTAGTTTCCCTGATCCACGACAATTCGGGCAGACCGTAAAAAGCGGTAGGAGAGCAAATTTTTTAATTTTTCCCGTCCCATTGCAAAGGCGACAAACAATCATAATGGCCAATCAACGAACACCATCCTTTCCATTTTCAATCTCGTGTGTAGTACATTTTATTCAAAACCGAAAAGATTTAAAACAGATTAGGGGCAAATGGGTTCCCTCTACATAAGATAATACAAATCTAATTGAGAATGAAAATAATTATTAATATAAATTATTAAATTAAAATTATTATAATTTTTAACTTGAAATTCGTTTTATTTAAGATATAATGAAACATACAGATAGTAAATTTTGTAGACAAAGAGAAGTCAATTTACTTAGAAGCGAAAGGAGCCGCCTCTAGACAGGTTGGCTGCTGAATTAAATCGCGATTGAATTGAATACTGAAGTTGTTTAATGTTCATTAACATTTTTTTGATAATTTATTACATCAAGTTAGAAGACTGAATGCTGCCGAATAGGCAGCTTTCGTACTTTTACACGAACATTGAAGATGATTGTAATTCTCAATTAGAGGAGGAAAGGTTATGGAAGTGAATACGAAAATAAACGTTGAAAGCAAATACCGAGGAAATCAACCATCTGCATTTCAACTTAATTGGTCAGAGCATGGGGAATTGATAGCGGCAATCATATCTGGAATCTTAATTTTGATGGCGTGGGGATTTCAAACGAATGACCTTTCAAACGTTTCCACTCCACTTTATATCCTTGCGTTTCTCATCGGTGGCTATGCGAAAGCAAAAGAAGGAATCGAAGAAACGATAGAAGAGCGGAAGTTGAACGTGGAACTTTTGATGGTGTTTGCAGCGATTGGCTCAGCCATCATTGGCTATTGGGCAGAAGGAGCGATTTTAATTTTCATATTTGCAGTAAGCGGTGCTTTAGAGACGTACACTTCGAAAAAAAGTGAGCGTGAGCTTTCGAGTCTAATGGCTATGCAGCCAGAGTCGGCAACGCGTATGCGAAATGGTGTAGAGGAAGTCGTGCATGTGTCGGAACTCCGAACGGATGATTTAATTATGATTAAGCCAGGAGAACGTGTGCCAGCAGATGGAATAATCGAAAGAGGGAAAACGAGTATAGACGAATCGGCGATAACAGGTGAATCTATTCCCGTTGAAAAGGATGAACAAGCTGAAGTCTTTGCAGGTACGGTCAATTTAAATGGAGCGATAACAGCACGTGTTACGAAAGAAAATAAAGATTCATTGTTTCAAAAAATACTAGACTTAGTTCAATCTGCACAATCACAAAAATCACCATCTCAGCAGTTTATCGAACGGTTTGAAAGCACATATGTCAATGGCGTCATCCTAATGGTCCTTCTTTTAATGTTTGTACCACACTTTGCTCTCGGGTGGTCGTGGGAGGAAACATTTTATCGCGCAATGGTATTTATGGTAGTAGCTTCTCCGTGTGCGCTCGTGGCAAGTATTATGCCAGCTACCTTATCTGCCATTTCAAACGGTGCAAAAAATGGCTTGCTTTTTAAAGGCGGCGTACATTTAGAACGATTAAACACGGTGAAGGTCATTGCGTTTGATAAAACGGGAACACTTACAAAAGGAAAACCGGTTGTAACAGAGTCGTTATTTGCTTCCGATATCGAAAAAGATGTTCTGTTAAAAGCGGTCTATGCAATGGAAAAACAATCGAATCATCCATTAGCTAAAGCAATTACCACGTATATTCGTCAAGAGCACCCATCAATAAGAGAAGAATGGATTCATGTAACAGAACAATCCGGATTTGGTGTTTCGGCTGTTGTCGATCAAACGGAGTGGAAGATTGGAAAAAAAGAATTCGTAGGACAGGATGAAGCCAACCTTTTTTACCCGAATGAGGTATCAAAATTTCAAGAAGAAGGTAAAACGATCGTATACGTTCAAAATGAAGGGCGAGTTGTCGGTTTATTTGCGTTAAAAGATGTCCTTCGAGATGAAGTAGTAGAAACGATTCGTGCGTTACGTAAAGAGGGTATACAAACGGTTATGCTCACCGGTGATAGTGAAGCGACGGCTAGAGCGATTGCCGAAGAAGCAGGAATTGAAAAGTACTATAGTGAATGTTTACCAGAAGATAAGGTAGAAAAAATAAAAGAATTAAAAAAACAATTAGGAACGGTAGCGATGATTGGAGACGGAATTAACGATGCTCCAGCTTTAGCTACAGCGAATGTCGGAATTGCGATGGGAGAAGGAACGGATGCAGCGTTGGAAACAGCTGAAGTCGTTCTCATGAAAAATGACTTAACGAAAGTTCAGAAGGCGATTCAATTGTCGAGAAAAATGAATCGAATTGTGAAGCAAAATATCGTGTTTTCCTTGTCCGTTATCGCTCTTTTAATTTGTTCCAACTTCCTTCAACTCATTGATTTGCCATATGGGGTCATCGGACATGAAGGTAGCACCATTTTAGTTATTTTAAATGGGCTAAGATTACTAAAATCAGAATAGGGAAAAAAATAAAAACCGAGAAGTCAGTCGACTTCTCGGTTTTATATGTGTTGGTCGCCTTCTGCATCGTCTGGACGCTTCGACACAATGATATAGGAAGATATAATGAATATAAAGCCGATGACCCAACCAACAACGGAACTGTAATAATATAGATCAATCAGTAAGTTTCCGATGATGGGGGATATAAAGGCCATAAGACATAAAAGCAATACGATATTCTTCTTTAAAAAGGTGGCCACAAACATACACTCCTTATCTAGCTGACACAGTCGATAATACTATTATACTGTTATTTTACAATATAAGGTGGATGAACGGAAAACGTAAACGAAATGTAATGTTTCTTCCGTAGACACCTTTTTTGCAACAGGAAGTCAAATATTATGGAATGAATAACAGGCCAATAGAGATTACAAAGCCGGTTACGAGTAACATGATGAAACAATAGCCCATAATATCTTTCGCTTTTAAGCCGACGATTGCTAAGACTGGTAGTGCCCAAAACGGTTGTATTAAGTTCGTCCAAGCATCGCCCCATGCTACTGACATCGCCACTTTTGCGATGGATACATCAAGCGCTTTGGCGGCTTCAATCACGATAGGTGCTTGTACGGCCCATTGTCCGCCTCCAGAAGGAACAAAAATATTTACAAGTCCGGCGCTTAAAAAGGTAACGAGTGGCAAGGTAAACGGTGATGCAACGGCGATCATCTGTTCACTAAGTTTGACGGCTAGACCCGAAGAGACCATCATGCCCATAATGCCGGCATAAAACGGGAATTGAATAATAATGCTGCTCGTATTTTTGACCGCATCTTGAACGGCCTGTAAAAAACGCTTCGGGGTTTGATGAAATAAAATTCCTAAAAATAAAAAGAGAAAATTAACGATATTTAAATTGATTGAAAATCCGTTTGTAGCAAAATAATACACAACATAAGAAAGGCCAAATAATCCAATGGTATAAGAAATGATGGGTAGGTGCTGGAGTTTTTCTGCAGGTGTTAAAGGTTCCTCTATTGTTGCGGCTTCTAATGAAGGGGGAATATCAAGCACCTTTGGATCAATCGTCACGCGTTCATCTAAAGGTGGTAGCATTAATCGATTTAATAACGGTAGCACAATAAATATAGCTACAACAATAGCGAGATTGTAGCTGGAGAAAATGGTTTCACTCGTCGGTATAATACCGATAGCATCAACGGAAAAATGACCTTCAGTCGCAATCGTTAAAGGGATTGAACCAGAAAAGCCACCGTGCCAAATTAAAAAGCCGCTATAAGCACTTGCGATTAAAAGGCGAAAGTCGACTTTCCGTACGACCTTTGCCACTTCCTTTGAAAATAGGGCACCGATAACAATTCCAAATCCCCAGTTAATCCAGCTTGCCACTAGAGATACGACGGTCACGAGAATAATTGCTTGGCCAGGAGATTTCGCAATCATCGCCATTCGTTGTAAAAGCTTCTTAAAGAACGGACTGTTTGCTAATACGTGTCCTGTAATTAATACTAAGGCCATTTGCATTGTAAATGCGAGTAAATTCCAAAATCCATCTCCCCAAAATACCATCATGTCATAAGCGGTATTCCCTGTTAATCCAATGCCGAGTGCAAAAACCAGTACCGTTAAAAAAATAACGATAATGTACGGATCAGGCAAATACCTTTGCATAAAATGATTGGAAAATTGAACCAGTTTCTTCATCTTATATACATCCTTCCTAAAGCGAATTCATTTCTTTAATTCTTTTTTTCTCGAATAATTCCTTTTAAAATTTGTAGAATTTTGAAAGCGTTTTAAATTTTTCTGCAGTATTCTGTCCGTAGATCGATTCGTCTGATAAAATAGGAACTGGGAATTTTTTAGAAAGGAAGTTGTCATATGAATCAAAAACGGCTAGAGCATGTAAGAGAATGGATGAAAAAAGAAAAAGTAGAAGCAGCGTTTATTCATTCAAGAGAGAATGTTTTTTATTTAACAGGATATGACAGCGACCCGCATGAACGGTTAATGGGACTGTTACTTTTAAACGAAAATGAGCCGATGTTTATTTTGCCTAAAATGGAAGAGAATCAACTGAGAGAAACTAAATTTGATGGGGAAATCATCGGGTATTTTGATGAGCAAAACCCATGGGAGCTGATTCGAGACAGAGTAAATAATCACCATACAGTACACGTTCAAAATCTTGCAGTTGAAAAAGAAGCGCTCTCATTAGGACGCAGTGAACAATTTCGGAGAATTTTCCCTAATGCAACATTCGTCGCCATTGAACCGTTGCTAAATGAAATGCGTGTGATTAAAGACGAAAGTGAGCTCTCTATTTTACAAAAAGCAGCTAAACTAGCAGACTATGGGGTTGAAGTTGGCATCAATGCACTAAAAGAAGGTGTGACCGAGCTCGAAGTTGTCGCAACCATTGAATACGAATTGAAGAAAAAAGGGATTCGAGAAATGTCGTTTTCAACGATGGTCTTGTTCGGGCAAAATGCAGGAAATCCACACGGAGTACCGGGGAACAATCTGTTAAAAAAAGGAGACTTTGTGTTATTTGACTTAGGAGTTGTGTTAAATGGATATTGCTCGGATATTACTCGTACTGTCGTTTTTGAAGAGGTGTCAGCTAAACAAAAAGAAATATACGATGTCGTCTTAAAGGCGCAATTAGAAGCGATTAAAGCGAGCAAGGTTGGCGTTCGGATTGGGGATCTTGACAAAATTGCGCGTGACATAATAACAAATGCAGGTTACGGTGAGTACTTCCCACATCGATTAGGACACGGTTTAGGCATTAGCGTTCACGAATATCCGTCAATGAGCTCCGACAACGATGAAACTTTAAAGGAAGGCATGGTTTACACAATTGAGCCAGGTATCTATGACCCGACTGTTGGTGGGGTACGTATCGAAGATGATATCGTGCTGACGAGTGAGGGAGCTGTAACGCTTACTTCATATCCGAAACCACTCCAAATCATTCGGAAGTAAAGAGGAAATTACGATAGGATAGGTGAGCTATAGTGTGGGCTCATCTATCCAATCCTTTCAATATCGCATTTTATCGATATATTACCAGCATATTAGAAAGGAATGAATCTCCACTTGTTTCTACTCCGCTCAAATGCTATCTTTTCTTGCGATTTCCGAACATTCGTTATAAAATAATAGTCTCTACCATCACGATTATGCTTGCAATTAGAAAGGAAGACATATATGTTATATAAACTACTCGTATCACTACTTGTTTTACTCACATTAGTCGGATGTCAGATGATTGAAACCGATCCATCAATGACGAAAGAAACACCACAATATGAACAAAGTGGCCGTTTAGAAGCGGAAGTCATCGATGTGGTAGATGGAGATACGATGAAATTAATCGTGGATGGTAACGAAGAGACAGTACGCCTATTGCTTGTAGACACTCCGGAAACGGTGCACCCGACAAAACCGGTTCAGCCGTTTGGCCCTGAAGCGAGTGAGTATGCAAAAGAAATGTTGATGAATAAAGAAGTGGAAATTGAATTGGATGTTAATGAGCGCGATAAATATGGTCGCTTACTCGTTTATTTATATATTAACGGTCAGATGTTTAACGAAATTTTGCTTGAAAATGGATTAGCACGAGTCGCGTATATTTATCCTCCGAACACAAAATATGTCGATCGCTTCCGTGACGTTGAGAAAAAAGCGAAGCAAAAAGGAATCGGGATCTGGAGCATTGAAAATTACGTACTAGAAGACCGTGGATTTAATGAGGACATAGAACATGAAAGCACGTCTGAACATACGAGTGATGCAGCGTGTACAATAAAAGGGAATATTAGCTCTAGTGGGGAAAAGATTTATCACCCTCCGTCTTCTCCATGGTATGAACAAACGAAAGAAGAAGCGTTATTTTGTTCGGAAGATGAAGCGATAGAAGCCGGTTTTAGAAAGGCCATCTATTAACCGTGTGCGTGAAAAGTTTCACAAAATTTTTAGACAAGTATTTACAATTTTAAATTTTTTACTATAATAGAATTCAGTTTACTTTATGATACTTGGAATCTAGAACACTTTGTTAACGTAAAAATAAAACGCTTTCGAGGTAAGGGAAATGATTGAAATCAAACTAGCAGACTTACAACAACTACATGAGATTTCTGTATTAAATGAATGGGTCAAAAAAGAAAAAGTCCATAAAGATAGTTTATATAAGGCGATTCAAAAAGGAAATTGTTTTGTCGCTTTAGATCATGAGAAGATTGTTGGATATATTGTCTTCTCGCGCTCCTTCTTTGAAAACTGGTTTGTTAAGCTTCTTTTCGTAGAAGAGTCGTATCGTCGCAAAGGAATTGCTAAGGCGCTCATGAACGAAGTGGAAAAACAATGTATCTCACCGAAGCTTATCGTTTCAACCAATGAAAAGAATGATGCCATGAAATCACTTGTGCAACAGCTGAACTTTCAACAATCTGGATATTTAGATCATGTGAATGAAGAAGAACGCGAATTATTTTATGTGAAAAGCATTCACGCTTCATAATGGGGAGCTTAAAGAAGCTCCCCATTTTCACATGTACAAGCAAAGAAATCCCTCATCAAGCCCCTTCATCAATAGTAATTTTCATAAATTTACAAAATAGGAAACTTTATGATGTGATGTATGCGCTTTCCTAAATTCTTTTCAGGAAATTTGCTTTTTTTCCTTTCCAATCGATAGTCTTTCATATAAAATTGGTTTGTCAAAAGACTAAAGGTTTTGTAGGTTAGAAGAGGTGAATTTCGTGAAACGAATTGCAGTATTAACTTCAGGTGGAGATGCACCTGGTATGAACGCAGCCGTTCGTGCGGTTGTTCGAAAAGCGATCTACCACGGTCTTGAAGTATATGGTGTTTATCAAGGATATAGCGGTTTGATAAACGGGAATATTAAAAAGCTTGATCTAGGTTCTGTCGGCGATATTATTCATCGTGGAGGGACCATTTTACATTCTGCCCGATGCTTAGAATTCAAAACAGAAGAAGGGCAATTAAAAGGAATCGAGCAACTAAAAAAACATGGAATTGAAGGGTTAGTCGTAATTGGTGGAGATGGATCGTACCAAGGTGCGGTTAAACTAACTGAAAAAGGATTCCCTTGTATCGGATTACCAGGTACGATTGATAATGATATTCCAGGAACAGACTACACCATTGGGTTTGATACAGCGTTAAACACTGTTGTACGCGCTATTGACCAAATTCGTGATACAGCAACTAGTCATGATCGTACATTCATTATTGAGGTAATGGGTAGACATGCAGGTGATATTGCTCTTTGGGCAGGAGTAGCTGGAGGAGCGGAGACGGTGTTAATTCCAGAAAAAACGGACTCATTAGAAGATGTATGGAATCGATTACAGAACGGTGTACAACGTGGTAAAAAACACTCAATTATTGTTTTAGCTGAAGGTGTTGGGAAAGCGGACGATTTAGCGAGAGACTTAAAAGAAAAGTTCGGTCTTGAAACACGTGTATCTGTTCTTGGTCATATTCAACGTGGTGGCTCGCCTACTGGATTTGACCGTGTACTAGCTTCTAGATTCGGAGCAAAGGCTGTCGAGTTATTGCTAGAAGGAAAAGGCGGACGTTGTGTCGGTATTGTAAATGGCGAACTAGTAGACCATGACATCATTGAGATTTTAAAAGAAAAAAGCGAGCCGACAATGGATCTTTATACATTGTCTAAACAACTATCAATCTAATCAAGATTGCTAAAAAAGGGTACTCAAATCGAGTACCCTTTCATTTTTGTTACAGAAAGTTTAAGTTCAATAAAGTGTTAAAGTATTCTCTTTACAGTTTTTTGGTGTCTAGCTTCAAGCGCCATCAGCTCTGGTCGCTTCGGCCCTGCTGTGGCGACGCAAGCCTCCTCGCAGGTTCTACAGCGCTCTTCGCCTAAGGACTTGCGCTTTTCTTTTTATTTGAATTTAAATGAGCCACTGATTAAGCGGCTTTACGCTTTTTTATAATAACGAAAATGACAACAAATACGACGCCAATGATCAATGTGAAAATAGAACCGTACTGTTGAATAATGTCGATTGCTTCATCCCCAAACAACATAACGACGGTCGCAACGAGAAAGAAACGCGCTCCTCTACCAATGAAAGAACCGATAATAAACTGGACTAAATTCATTTTGACAACACCGCTTAAGACTGTAAAAACCTTATATGGAATCGGTGTGAAGCCAGCGATAATAATCGCGCCCATGCCGTATTTCGTATATAAATTTTCCGCCTTCTCGATGATTTCTTGTGAAGCGAATTTATTTAATAAAGGCCTTCCAATACCTCTTCCTAAATAATACCCAAGTACTCCACCTAAAACCGAAGCAATTGTTGTATAAAAAGCTAGTAGTAAAGCCTTTGACGGTTCTAAAACACTCATCGGAATGAGTAAAGCATCAGGGGGTACGATGAAGAAAGAAGACTCGGTAAAGGCGACAATAATGAGCCCTAAAACGCCCCATGCATGTAAAAATTCAATAATGTCGTGAATCATCTGCTCCAATTTCAATAGCCTCCGATATTATAAGATTCCCTTTGAATCATACCAATCACGCCTATTCTCGTCAATCATCATTGGATAAAACTATTAAACTTTAATTTTTTTTACAATTATGCGGTCCTTTTTGTGAGTCATCGAGCTATATGTATAGTGAAAGGAGGTGATGGACATGGCAACAACGCAATTAATAGAAACGCAACTTCGTCTCGTTCTTGACGATGGGGTAAATGAAGAGGGTAAGCCGGTTTACAAAAATAAAAACTTCAACAACGTAAACATTGCGGCAACACCTGATCAATTATTACAGGCTGCTCAAGCAATTGCTGGTTTACAAGAAAAGCCGCTCGTAACTGTGGAACGTAACGATTCTTCACAAATTATGAATTAACGAATAGAAGGGGAGGGAATTAAATGGCTAAGACGTTAGAGCTGCAATTTTTAAATGAAGAAGGAAAAACGGTTCGTCTTTCCATTGATGAACCAAAAAGCACGCTTACATCAGAAGAAGTTTCTCAAGCAATGGACGTCATCATTTCTTCTGATGTGTTCATATCAAACGGCGGTAAGTTTGTAAGCAAGAAAGGTGCTCGCATCATTGATCGCCAAGTAACAGAAATGACCATTGCCTAAAAGAAGACCGGTCCTTCAATTGAAGGGCTGGTTCTTTATTTCAATAAATAGTAGAAAGGGGGAGTCGCATTTGCAAGAATGGTTGCCATTCATAAGTGAAGTTGGATTTCCGATAGTGGTTACGCTTTATTTACTCCATCGAATCGAACGAAAGCTAGACGATGTAAATCATTCGATTCAAATGCTCCCAAATCAATTAAAACAATAGCGAAATGAGGGGAACGAATGAAAATTAATTAAAGCATATCGTTCCCCTATTTTTATGGCGATAATTGTAAGATAATAGAGTGTGAGATCGACCTTTATTTTGGAATAATTATATATGAAAAGTCTCCCGTTCTCCTTTTGCGGAACGAAAGGTCGTATCAAAATGAATATTCTATAAAATAACAATGAACCTATTGTCATCTGATGTTTAGCTCCATGTTCACATGCAGCTAATTCCTCGAGTGATTGTTTTCAGGACCTTCAATGAAGAAGTCATCAATTTTTTGGAAGCTTTCACATTTTATTTCTTCCTTTCTAGCTTGAATGGTTACATATGAGCCAGCTAGAATAATGGCACACAACATACATAAAAAAATAACACCTATCATAACTTTCTCTCCTTTATCGTTTCGTTAAGGAAACAATAAAGTATGAAATGCGTTTCAGAGCAAGAGTTTTTTAGAAAAATCATCATGAAAATCAGAGGAGGAGTTTCATGGCGAATATTAGAGAAATTGCGAAAAGAGCGAACGTGTCGGTTTCCACGGTTTCGCGTGTCATTAACCACCATCCATATGTGAAAGAAGAAAAAAGAAAAGCCGTGTTAGAGGCGATGGAGCAGTTGAACTATATTCCTAATAAAAATGCGGTACATTTAGCGAAGGGGAAAACGAATCGGGTAGGTATTGTACTTCCGATGGTAGACCATCCTTATTATAGTCAGCTATTAAAAGCGATTTCAGAGGAAGCGTTAATGCACTCGTACCAAATTGTGATTTATCAAACGAATTACGTTGTTGAAAAAGAAATGATTGCCCTTCACCATTTGCAGGAAAAGATTTTAGATGGTGTTATTTATTTATCTCGTCATTTATCGATCGATGTAATGGAGGAGTTTGAACCATACGGGCCAATCGTTTTATGTGAGGACGTAAAACATAAAGGAATTTCATCTGTGTCTGTCGATCACCGAAAGGCTTTTGAAATGGCGATGGATTATTTGTATGAAAAGGGGCATCGGAAAATAGGCATTTGTCTCGGACGGCGATATGGAACGAATAGTCAAATTCGAGAAGGTGTTTATCGTGATAAGTTAACGAGCTGGAACACTTCTATTCAAGAACATTGGATTTTAGATCAATGTTATCACTTTGAAGACGGGGTGAGAATTTTTAATACGTACACTCAAATGGTACAAAAGCCTACCGCGTGGGTAATAACGAATGACCAAGTGGCAGCGAGTTTTGCCATTCAATGTGCTCAAAATGGTATACACGTTCCTAAAGATGTAGCGCTTATAAGTTTCGATAACGACCCGATTTCAGAGAGCTTAAACTTAACGACGATAGAGGTTCCAAAAGTAACGATGGGGAAGCGCGCCTTTTCACTTTTTATCGAAAAAATGGAACATAACAACGTCATTCATGATCACATCCCCATTCGATTGTATGAGCGCCATTCGGTCTAATGATTCAAAAACGCCATAGCTAATATCGACTCTTTTCGAAACGTGCGAATACTTCGTTTTTGATAACAATAAGCATAAATATGATGATCTTTTATCGATTGAACGAGAATGGTACGCTTTGAAAAGGTTCCGTCTTTTGCTTCGTAAATAACGGTTAGTGGCCGATTTTCCGTACAGCTTTTTTGGAGTAAACACATGGTTGATCCCATCCTTTACAAGTGAGTGCTCATCGATTACTATTATATACAAACATATGTTCTTGTATTCAAGTTGGTGATGAATAAATGTATGAAATTATGTATACGAAAAAAGAAAACGGCCATCGAATGGTCCAAGTCATGAGCTTTCACACTGCCCAAATCATTCGTTTTACTATGGATGAATATGAGGCAGGAAAGTTACCGAAGTCATTACACGCATTTATCGAGAGTGTAGAAGACGCGATTCATAGAGGGAAGTGGGAGCAAAACTATTCATCAATCGACAAGCTTCGATAAAGGGATTACCGCTTTCGTAGCGAAAGGTATATAATAACGAATTGATTTATCGCATAAGGTGATAACAAAGGGGGGGAGACGGATGACGGAAGTCAATCGAATTAAAGAGATTCGCTTATTGTCGGAGGAAGTCATGCAAATGATTGTACAAGACCATTACGAAACACATCCGCTTTTACTGAAGCGTGCCATTGAGCTACTTTCGCAAGTGGTATTCGATTTTTCCATTTTAGAATCAGATGAGATGTGTGACAAAGAAGAATTACTTAAAGGAACCCTTGCCAAAATGAAGATTGCGCACAATGCAGTCTATACAGGAATTGGCGATAAAGACGAAGCTATTTCGTAACGAAAAAAAGACGACAAATGCCGTCTTTTTATGTAAGGTTAATTTCGTTTCGGTTGTTTTTTATTCGCATCCGTTTCTTGGGCGTATTCTGCATCTGCTTTTGGTTGACGCATTTGTTCCTCGTTAGAGCGATTCTTCTTACTCAACATAAACACCTCCTTTACATCTTCAGAAGTATAGTTTAATCGGTTACGTAAAAAATAATCATTCATTCATTGCAATTTACAATATTTTTACAAAGTTATGGAGAGGGCTGCCGATGATTGGGTAGCTCTTTTTTTCGTTGTTACAGAAAATTTAAGTTCAATAAAGTGTTAAAGTATTCTCTTTACAGTTTTTTGGTGTCTAGCTCCAAGCGCCATCAGCTCGGTTCCCTTCGGCCCTCCTGTGGCGACGGAAGCCTCCTCGCAGGTCCTAAAGCGCCCTTCGCCTAAGGACTTGCGCTTTGTGCTTTTCTTATTAAATGTGGTGAAATTAGGATGAAGGATCAATTGAAACAAATCAGTTACCAAAATTTACGTTCCGTGATATCATGATGGAAATGGAAAGTACATACATAGGGGGAAGTTTCAGTTGAAAAAGATACAGGTTGGGTTAGTAGGCTACGGCTTATCAGGACAAGTTTTTCATGCACCATTTCTTCATGCGCACCCACATTTTGAATTAAAAAAAGTAGTAGAGAGACGGCAAACGTTATCACAAAAGGATTACCCATATGTCGAAGTTGTCCGTTCTTACGAAGAACTGTTAAATGACGATTCAATTGAATTAGTCGTCATTACGACGCCAAATGAATATCACTATCCGATGATTAAACATGCAATTGAAAAAAAGAAGCATGTCGTTGTGGAAAAACCGTTTACGGAAACGGCGGATCAAGCACGTGAGTTAGCTGAAATGGCGAACAAACACGGAGTACTTGTGAGTGTTTATCAAAATCGTCGCTTTGACATTGACTTTCAAACCATAAAAAAAGTGATAGAAGAAGGGATAGTTGGCGAAGTAGTCGAATATGAAGCACATTTTGATCGTTTTCGTAATTTCGTTCGCGAAGGTACTTGGAAGGAAGAAGAAAGACCAGGATCAGGTATTTTATATGATTTAGGAAGCCACTTAATTGACCAGGCGCTGACATTATTCGGAATGCCGAATTCTGTGTATGCAACTTTGTCAAAACAACGTCCCGGTAGCCAAATTGACGATGCCTTTGATTTGAAAATGTATTATGAGACAAAAACGGTTACATTAAAAGCTAGTATGTTAGTTCGTGAACAAGGGCCGAGGTATCAAATTCACGGGACGAACGGCTCGTTTGTGAAATATGGCATGGATCCACAAGAAGCGTATTTACGTGCAGGTGGAAAGCCGACAGATGCGGCGTATGGAAAAGAGTCAGAGGAAATGTGGGGGACGTTAAATTCAACGATTGCCGGCCTACACTTCGTAGGGAAAGTTGAGTCCGAACCGTCCACATATATGAATTACTATCAAGATATATATGAAGCAATCATTGAGGAAAGAGCGCCGTATGTAACAGCAGAGCAAGGAGCACGAACGATTCAAATCATTGAGGCAGCATATGAAAGTCATCGAATGAAAAAAGTTATTGAATTTTAATCAATAGGGAAGCGGGTGAAGAGCGACCTTTCGTTTGTCTTCACCCGCTTTTATTTTAACCGAATGGTTGTTATTAAATGCCAGGAAGGTACTACTCCACATTTTGCAATGACATGGTAGAATTACAAAGACTTAGAACCGCTCATTTCTAAAGAATTGTTGCTTTTCGTGCGTATAAAATACATTGTTCAGCAAAATGAAAGGGAGTGGCGAGACACTACAGGCTCCGTACTGAGGAGTTCTCCCAACGGAAGGTAAGTATCTGTGGTGAATATTCAGAATTTATTTTAAAATCGACTGGAAATGCTATAATCTATTCGAAACATCCTTTAGAAAAGAGCTTCTGAAACCAGATCCACATATTTCCTCGCATAGAGGGAGTTTTTGATTTTTTTCTACAAAATACGACATTAATCATTGACCGTTCCATTGAAAATTTTGTAGTATTATAGAGATTCAAGAAAAAGGAGATGGGATTTCAACATGGAGTCCTTTACAATAAAAAAAGTTTTAAATAATAACGTATTAATTGCGGAACACGAGTCATTTCAAGAAGTCGTACTTATCGGGAAAGGGATTGGTTTTGGAAAGAAAAAAGGTGAAACCATTACCGATAATACCATTGAAAAAATGTTCGTGTTAAAAAATGAAAAAGAACAAGAACAATATAAAATGCTTTTACCGTTTATTGAAGAAGATATGATTGCGGTTGTCAGTGAAGTAATTGACTTCATCACGAAAAAAGTTGGAATACCGCTCCATGAGCACATTCATATTTCTCTCACAGACCACATTACATTCGCCATTAAACGAATTAAGCAAGGAATGGGCATTAATAATCCGTTTTTAGTGGAGACGAAAACGCTTTATCCAAAAGAATACGATATTGCAAAAGAAGTAGTTGATTTAATAAATGAACGTTTGGATGTAACGCTCCCAGAAGGAGAGATTGGTTTCATCGCACTCCATATTCATAGTGCGTTAACGAACCGCTCCTTATCGGAAGTCAATCGTTTTTCTCAACTCATCAGTCGCCTCATGAATATCATCGAAGACACGATGAAAATTAAAATCGACAAAGAAAGCGTTAATTATATGCGCCTCGTTCGTCACTTGCAGCATACGATTGAACGTGTTTTAAAAGGGGAAGCAGTCGAGGAACCAGAAAAAATAACTTTACTGTTGAAAAATGAATATCCTGTGTGCTACAATACTGCTTGGAAGATGATAAAAGTTATGCAACAGACGTTAAAGAAACCTGTTTACGATGCAGAAGCTGTTTATTTAACAATGCACTTATATCGGTTAAAAAAGAAAGCGTTATAATTTATACAAGTTTACGTGTTACTGATTCGATCAGGCATGAGTGAACAAGATGACGCGATAAGAATAGGACAATTATGTCTATTTTTATCCCTCTTGTTTCACCATGCCTTTTTGTTTTGCTTGCAAACGGTTTCGGGTACGTAGTTGCATAGAAAAAAGGAGGAGAAACAATGATTAAAAAGTCGTTTGGCGTGCTGCAAAAAGTCGGTAAAGCGCTAATGCTTCCAGTAGCGATTTTACCAGCAGCCGGAATCTTACTTGGTGTGGGGAATGCCTTACAACAAGACACATTACTAAACAAAGTGCCTGCATTAGGAAATGAGTGGGTACAATTTATCGCTTCAATCATGGAGCAAGCAGGTGGAATTATTTTCGCAAACCTTGCATTACTATTTGCGGTTGGGGTAGCGATTGGACTTGCAAATGGTGATGGTGTAGCAGGAATTGCAGCCATTATCGGATTCTTAGTTATGAACGTCACAATGAGTGAAATTTTAAAAGGACTAGGCCAGCTGCCGGAAGATGTTAGTGCTGACCCAGCCTTTGCAGAAGTGCTAGGAATCCCGACGCTTCAAACGGGTGTATTTGGAGGTATTATCATCGGGATATTAGCAGCTTACATGTACAACAAATATTATAACATTGAATTGCCACAATACTTAGGATTTTTTGCTGGTAAGCGTTTCGTACCGATTATAACAGCAGCATCAGCGCTTGTTCTTGGTGCCGTGATGTATTTTGTTTGGCCGCCAATTCAAGGTGGATTAAATGCCTTCTCTGAAGGTATGCTTGAAACAAATAAAACATTAGCAGCATTTGTATTCGGTGTAATTGAACGTGCGTTAATTCCATTCGGTTTACACCATATTTTCTACTCTCCATTCTGGTTTGAATTCGGTTCTTACGTGAATCAAGCGGGGGAAATTGTTCGTGGAGACCAACGCATTTTCTTCGAACAATTAAAAGATGGAGCTGAATTGACAGCTGGAACATTCATGACAGGTAAGTTCCCATTCATGATGTTCGGTTTACCAGCAGCGGCGTTAGCGATTTACCATGAAGCAAAACCGGAGAACAAAAAAGTTGTTGCAGGTATTATGGGTTCTGCAGCCTTAACATCTTTCTTAACAGGTATTACAGAGCCAATCGAGTTTAGTTTCTTATTCGTTGCGCCAGTGTTATTCGCGATTCATACGATTTTCGCTGGATTCTCGTTCATGATTATGCACATCCTTAACGTTAAAATCGGTATGACTTTCTCAGGCGGAGTTATCGATTATCTACTATTTGGTGTCATCCAAAATAAAACAGATTGGTGGCTTGTAATCCCAGTCGGTTTAGCATTTGCAGTTATTTACTATTTCGGATTCCGCTTTGCGATTCGCAAGTTTAACTTAAAAACTCCTGGTCGTGAAGATGAATCTGTTTCAAACGAAACAGAGGCAGGAGAAGTTTCAGACTTACCGTTCAACATTTTAGAAGCGTTAGGTGGACGTGAGAACATTGCTCATCTTGACGCTTGTATTACACGTTTACGCGTATCTGTTCATGAGCAAGCGAATGTGGACAAAGATCGTTTAAAACAACTTGGTGCATCAGGTGTGCTAGAAGTTGGAAATAATATTCAGGCTATTTTCGGACCAAAATCCGATAACTTAAAGACACAAATTCAAGACATTATGGCAGGAAAGACACCACGTAAAGTGGAGAAAAACGAAGAAGTGGCAGCTTCAGTTGAAGGAAACTTGGATTTCGTTGCACCACTTACTGGTGAAATCTTATCCATTACAGATGTTCCAGACCAAGTATTTTCACAAAAAATGATGGGAGACGGAATTGCGATTAAGCCAACTGATTCAACAGTTGTTTCGCCTGTGGACGGTAAAATCGTAAACGTATTCCCGACAAAGCACGCAATCGGTATTCAATCGACAAGCGGACATGAAATTTTAATTCATATCGGAATTGACACAGTGAATCTGAAAGGGGAAGGGTTCAACGTCCTTGTTTCAGAGGGACAAGAAGTGAAAAAAGGCGATAAGCTTGTTGAAGTAGATTTAGACTACATTGCTAAAAATGCTACATCCACTATCACGCCGATTGTATTTACGAACCTTAATGAGGGTGAAGCGGTTACAATCGTAGAAAAAGGCAATATTACAGCTGGTCAAAGTAATATCATTAAACTTTAAGCAGGCTAAAAATGGGGGATATAAAATCCCCCATTTTTGAAAAAATTAAGAAACAGCCCTTGTAAAAAACTTTTTAGGCTGTTAATATACTAAAGAAAAATTTACTAAAGGAGTTTGATGAAAATGGCAGAAAAGACATTTAAAATTACAGCAGATACAGGGATTCATGCTCGTCCTGCAACAATGTTAGTTCAAACAGCTAGCAAATTCGATGCAGATATTAACTTAGAATACAACGGTAAAACTGTTAACTTAAAATCTATCATGGGTGTTATGTCTTTAGGGATTGGTAAAGACGCAGAAATTAAAGTAACAGCTGCAGGTTCTGATGAGAATGATGCGATTCAAGCAATTGAAGATACAATCAAAAAAGAAGGGTTAGGCGAATAATGTTACATCTTGAAGGGATTGGAGCTTCTTCCGGTATTGCGATGGCAAAAGCATACCGTTTAGAAGAGCCGGATTTAACCGTTCAGAAAAAAGAAGTTACAGATGCTAGTGCAGAGGTAGCTCGCTTTGAAGAAGCGATTGGACGTGCGAAAAGTGAGCTTGAAAAAATTCGTGATCATGCAAAAGTGAAACTTGGGGAAGATAAGGCGGCTATTTTTGAAGCGCACTTATTAGTTTTAAGTGATCCTGAATTATTAAACCCTGTAACAGATAAAATTAAAACGGATTCTGTAAACGCGGAATTTGCGATGCGTGAAACAGCTGATATGTTTATTTCCATGTTTGAAGCAATGGACAATGAATATATGCGAGAGCGCGCAAGTGACATTCGTGACGTAACGAAACGCGTAATCGGTCACTTACTAGGGGTTGAAATTCCAAACCCTAGCTTAATTTCTGAAGAAGTTATTATTATTGCAGAAGATTTAACACCGTCTGATACAGCTCAATTAAATCGTGACTACGTTCAAGCGTTCACGACGGATATCGGTGGTCGTACATCTCACTCTGCAATTATGGCTCGTTCAATGGAAATTCCAGCAGTTGTTGGTACAAAACAAGCGATGGAAAAATCGAAAACGGCGTCTTTGTTATCGTTGACGGTTTAGATGGACAAGTAATCGTTGACCCATCTGAAGAAGTCATTGCAGAATTTAAAGCGAAAAAAGAACAATTCGAAAAGCAAAAAGCAGAATGGGCTAAACTAAAGAACGAACCAACGGTTTCTAAAGATGGTCATCACGTTGAGCTAGTGGCGAACATCGGTACACCAGATGACGTTAAAGGTGTACTTGAGAACGGTGGAGAAGGCGTTGGCCTTTACCGTACAGAGTTCTTATACATGGGTCGTACAGAGCTTCCAACAGAAGATGAGCAATTCGATGCTTATAAAACGGTACTTGAAAAAATGGAAGGTAAGCCGGTTGTCGTTCGAACGTTAGACATCGGTGGAGATAAGGAATTACCTTATTTAGACCTTCCGAAAGAAATGAACCCATTCTTAGGATTCCGTGCAATTCGCTTATGCCTAGAAATGCAAGACATGTTCCGTACACAACTTCGCGCACTTCTTCGCGCTAGTACATACGGAAATTTAAAAATTATGTTCCCAATGATTGCGACACTTGCTGAGTTTAGACAAGCAAAAGCAATTTTAATGGAAGAAAAAGAAAAGCTCGTTCAAGAAGGCGTTCAAGTGAGTGACGAAATTGAAGTAGGAATCATGGTTGAGATTCCATCTACAGCCGTTTTAGCGGATCAATTTGCGAAGGAAGTTGATTTCTTCAGTATCGGTACGAACGACTTAATTCAATACACGATGGCAGCCGATCGTATGAACGAACGCGTTTCTTACCTTTACCAACCATACAACCCTGCGATTTTACGTCTCATCACACTCGTAATTGAAGCAGCACATAAAGAAGGAAAATGGGTGGGTATGTGTGGAGAAATGGCAGGAGACCCAATTGCTATTCCACTACTATTAGGACTTGGATTAGACGAGTTCTCGATGAGTGCAACAAGCATTCTACCTGCTCGTTCTCAAATCAAGCAATTATCAAAAGAAGAAGCAGCAAGCTTCAAAGAACAAGTTTTAGCGATGAGCACAACAGAAGAAGTTGTTGAATTCGTTAAAAAGACATTTAACGTATAAGGATAAAAAACAGCAAATGGATGTATTCCATTTGCTGTTTTTTTATTGTTACAAAAAGTTTAAGTTCAATAAAGTGTTAAAGGATTCCTTTACAGTTTTTTGGTGTCTAGCTCCAAGCGCCTTTCGCCTAAGGACTTGCGCTTTGCGTTTTTCTTATTGGCTGATTTCGAACAGGTTAAAGCGAAAGACGGACGCTTTCCGAACTTGCACAGGACGTGACCCCTTTTAGTAGAAGTTCATTAAATTTATCACCTCCTCATCTCGCAAACTCGTCTGCAAGATTTTCGGCTCGTGCTGTTCCCACTCTCATGTCATTGTATACGAATACAGTCTCTAGAAAACAGCTCATTTATACATACGGTTTCGAGGTTCTTATCCCCATTTAATTCACGAAGAAAGAATGACATTGTGGAAAGCCTTAAATGTCATCTCAATAAGGAAACATTTTTCTCGCAAGAACATCCTCGTTAAAGCCCATATTAGAAAAGAGTATGGAAAAAGGATGTGAGTATTAGTGAATAAACCGTTTATGCCACAACTCGTTTATTATGAACCTCGGGCATTAGAATACCCTCTCGGAAAAGAACTTGTGCAAAAATTTGAGAAGCTTGGAGTTGAAATCCGACAAACAACTTCTCACAATCAAGTGAGAAATATACCTGGCGAGAATGAGCTTCAGAAATATAGAAATGCAAAGTCAACACTCGTCATCGGTGTGCGAAAAACTTTAAAATTTGATACATCAAAGCCTTCAGCAGAATATGCGATTCCGTTAGCGACTGGATGTATGGGACATTGTCATTACTGTTACTTACAGACGACGCTTGGATCAAAACCATATATCCGAACCTATGTGAACTTAGAGGATATTTTTGAACAAGCCAACAAATACATGGAAGAGCGAGCTCCAGACATTACACGGTTTGAAGCTGCCTGTACATCCGATATTGTAGGAATAGACCATTTAACACACTCTTTGAAAAAGACCATCGAATTTATCGGACAATCCGAATATGGCCGCTTAAGGTTCGTGACGAAATTTCATTATGTCGACCATTTATTAGATGCAAAGCATAACAAAAAAACTCGCTTTCGATTCAGTGTGAATGCTCCATACGTCATTAAACATTTTGAACATGGGACATCCTCTCTTGATCAACGTTTAGAAGCGGCAGCTAAAGTAGCGAAGGCTGGATATCCACTCGGTTTCATCATCGCGCCAATTTATATTCATGAAGGGTGGGAAGAAGGGTATTTGGAAATGTTTCAAAAACTTTCAGCAGCTCTTCCAGCGGAAGCGTTAAATGATTTGACATTTGAATTAATTCAGCATCGATTTACGAAACCTGCGAAACGAGTGATTGAAAAAAATTACCCGAAAACGAAGCTTGAAATGGACGAGGAAAAACGTCGATATAAATGGGGACGTTACGGCATTGGTAAGTACATTTATGAAAAAGATGAAGAAGAGCAGTTAAAAGAAATTTTACACAGGTATATCGAAAACTATTTTCCTCAAGCAAAAATTGAGTATTTTACATGATTTTTCCTCCTTTATTTCTTATACTAAAGAAAAAGTAGAAAGAAGGGGGATAATATGAAGATTTTAGTTGTGGGAGCTGGAGGTGTTGGCGGTTATTTTGGTGGCCGCTTATTAGAAAAGGGAGAAGACGTAACATTCCTTGTTCGGCCGAAACGATACGAACAATTGGAAAGACATGGACTACACATCGAAAGTATTCACGGCTCCTTTTCTTGTACACCAAAATTAATCACGAAGGATTCACAGAGTGAAACGTTTGATCTTATTTTGTTCAGCACGAAATCTTATCATTTAAATGAAGCGATGGAAGATATTAAGCCCTTTGTCGGAAAGAATACAACCATTCTTCCTTTATTAAATGGAATTCGTCATTTAGAGGATTTGCGTCAAACTTTTGGGGAAGAAAAAATCATTGGTGGACTCTGCTTTATTGAAACTACATTAAATCATGAAGGGGTCATCGTTCAAACATCGAAAGACCATCACTTGAAATTTGGGGAGCTGTCGGGAGAGAAAACAGCTCGAATTGAAAAAATCTCAAAAGCTTTATCTGGAACGAAAGCGGAAATAAATGAAAGCACTCACATCTTACGTGACATGTGGCATAAATATTTGTTTATTACTACGTTTTCTGGAGTTACATCGTTGTTCCAATCACCAATTGGTCCAATTCGAGAAACGGCATTTGGGCTTGAACTCGTTGAAGATTTACTATTTGAATGTGAAGCAATCATGAAAAAAGAAGGAGCGCCGATTGATGAACAAATTGTCTCTAAACATTTGGCGACACTGAACAAAATCGAACCTACCATGAAATCCTCGATGCAACGAGACATGGAAAAGCAATCGTTCATCGAAGCAGACCATTTGCAAGGCTACTTATTAAAACTGTCCGAAAAACATGATCTTCACGCCCCGATTTTAAAAATTATTTACACAAATTTAAAATTATACGAAAAAAAATAATAAATGTGCCGATATAAACAATAGAAATGCTTCATTTCTATTGTTTTTTTTATAAACCAACTAGAAATACAGAAAAAGGGGTGTCATTATGTTTAAGAAATTACAGTGGAGAATTACGTCTCTCATTGCCATTTTACTTATTATTTCCTTATCTGTTGTTTTTGCCGTCTCCGCTTATTTTGTAAGCGATAACTTAAAGGAAGACGTACAGAACTCCGGGAAATCAATTGTTGATCAAGTTAAGACAAATGTTGAAAATCAATTAAATAACTATGGGAAAAGCTTAAGCCTTTTAAGTGCTGACAGCAATTTGCATGCGCAGCTCTTAAAAAATGAGGATCGACAAATGGATGGGCTCTTAAATACATATAAATCGTTTTTGGAGCTAAATCCGTTAGTTAAGGTAGTTATCGTTGGTACTGAAGCAAAAGAAACATACACAGAACCATATTTAGATTTACCAGCTGATTATGATCCAACTTCCCGTCCGTGGTATCAAAGTGCTGTTGGAAATAAAGGAGAAGTCGTTTGGACAGAACCTTATGTCGATGCTGCATCGGGCGAACTTTTAATTACAGGTGCTAAAACGATAGAAAGCAATGGACAAGTATTAGGGGTTATCGGATTTGATATTTCATTAGAAGCTATCGATTCGATTGTTAATAGTGTTGAAGTTGGATACAATGGCTATGCTTATTTAATTTCAAGTGATGGAACTGCGGTATCCCACCCGACAATGCGTGGAGAAAATTTATATGAATTAGATTTCATGCAAGCCCTTCAAAATAGTGAAGAAGGCCTTCTCGACTATGAATATGATTCGGAAGAACGTATGATGGTATTTGACACGTTAAACGAACTTGGGTGGAAGCTAGGTGTTGTATATAAATACAAAGAGTTAATGAATACAGCTGACCGCTTAATGCTTATTAATTTAGGCGTAACAACGATTGCCATTATCATTGCAGGGATTAGTGGATTTTTCGTATCACGTGCGATCGCGCGTCCTATTTTAGCGATTGCCCATCAAGCAGAACAAGTCGCTCAAGGTGATTTAACAGCTACGGTGCATGTGAAAGCAAAGGATGAA